>CANROJ010000001.1 GCA_947632215.1 uncultured Flavobacterium sp.
ACAACCTTACAAAAAAGTAAAAGCCCCTATCTTATAAATCATTAGATAGGGGCTTTTACTTTTTTAGCTTTTATATAGCTCTAATTATTGTCGAATCATGAATTATTTCATTTCTTCTTTACCTTTAACGACCAAACGGAATCCTTCTCCGTGGATGTTTAAGATTTCAACACTTTCATCTTGCTTAAGATACTTTCTTAACTTAGCGATGTAAACATCCATACTACGAGAAGTAAAGTAGTTATCATCTCTCCAAATTTTAGTTAAAGCAACTTCACGTGGCATTAAATCATTTTCATAGATAGCTAACATTTTCAATAACTCGTTTTCTTTTGGAGAAAGTTTTATAGGCTCATCATTCTCAAAAGTTAAGAATCTCAATTTTGAATTTAAATGGAATTTACCAATTTGAAATTCAAATTTAGTATTATCTGTTTTAACTTCAGAAGATTTTCTATGAATGATGGCTTTGATTTTCATTAATAAAACTTCTGAGTCAAATGGTTTATTTAAATAGTCATCTGCTCCTACTTTGTAACCTTTTAAGACATCCTCTTTCATTGACTTGGCTGTCAAGAAAATAATAGGAACTTCCTTATTCTTATCACGGATCTCCTTGGCTAGAGTAAACCCATCTTTATAAGGCATCATTACGTCTAAAATACATAAGTTGTAAGTATCTCGTTTGAATTTCTCAAACCCTTCCATTCCATTTTTTGCTAAAGTAACCTCAAAATCATTAATGGCTAAATAATCCTTTAAGATTGCACCAAAATTTGGGTCATCCTCAACTAGTAGAATTTTTTTGTTGTTTGTTGTTTCCATATTATATTTAATTAATTTATTAATGGCATTTTTATAATAAAGGTACTTCCTCTGCCTTTTTCACTTTCTACATAAACTTGTGAATTCAGTACCTCAACGATTTGCTGAACATATGCAAGACCCAAACCATGACCCTTAACATTGTGCAAATCTCCTGTATGCTCTCGATAGAATTTATCAAAAATTCTCTTCTGAGCGTTTTTACTCATTCCAACTCCATTATCTTTAATTTTAATTAAAATGAAGTCCTTTACATTTTCCGTACTTACTTCAATGATTGGCTGATCTGAAGAGTACTTAATTGCATTATCTAAGATATTAACTATAACGCTTGTTAGATGGAAATTATTCCCCAAAACATCTGTTCTTCTGGCTTCCAAGTCCATAGTAATATCCCCTCCTCTGTCTTGAATAATTAATCCTACGTGATCAACCGCATTCTCAATTATCTCATGAACATCAACAGGTTCTCTTACTACCTCAAACTCCCTTCTCTCTAATTTGGAAATTTGTAAAACGTTTTCCACCTGTGCATGCATTCGCTTATTTTCTTCCTTAATCATACGAAGATATCTTTCTACCTTCTCTGGATCACCAATTACCTTAGGGTTTCTTATGGCATCTAATGCTAAATTAATTGTAGCAATAGGTGTCTTAAACTCATGGGTCATATTATTGATGAAGTCCGTTTTAATTTCCGATATAGCTTTTTGCGTGATAAGTTGATTAATAGCACTTAAATAAGCAGCGATAATCACTACAGTGAACAAAATAGATAAAAAAGTAATTCCTAACAAGGACGAAAAAAGATATTTACTTTTCTCTGGGAAAGTAATATATAATTGATACTTACTTTTACCTTGATTATCCATAAGAATTGGCACCCCATAAGAGGAACCTTCCTCATAGACAAAGTCCTCCGACTTAATCTTTGTTGCTAAGCCTTTGTTATAAACCCCAAATTCAAATTTGGCATTTACCCCATATTGATGTAGTTCCTTTTGAAGCAACTCTTGTAAGAGTTCTATCGAAATTCTTTCATCAACACTACGAAGGGCAACTATATCTTTGAAATAAATCTCAAATTGAGCTTTATCTAAAATATCTAAATTACCTGTTTGCTCAGTTATCTCAGCTGGATAATTACTTTGTAAGGAGTTTTGATCAAAATTATCTCCTTTGTAAATCTCTGTCTTCCTACGGGAAACCAGATTTTTAATTTTTAAACTATCCGAGGCTTTCTTATCAAAAAGTGAACTCTTAATATTGTAATCCTCTAATATTAGAGTATTGGAATAAAACACTTGTTCATTAGTAGCAGGATTACGCTCCACAATCAAGTATTGTTTTAATTCGCTTTGCTTAGGAGCGGTTCCAATACTATCTTTGAGTTCGTTGTATAGTTTATAAAACTCTGTAGCCTCATTTTGTTGTATTGCATTGGCAACATTTCCAATAACTTGCTGAACATGATATTTAAACTGTTCTTCATTATTCTTATACGAGCTTATAATCCAATATAGCTGAACTACTATAATACCTATCAAGGAAAAACTCATGACAGCTACTAATAAGCGAAACTTTATTTTATTCATCCATTTTCAAAATTAACATTAAAATAAATATCTAATATATTAATTAACATAAAATTAACCAATTAAATTGTATCATTTTCATTTTTAATACGATTTATAATACATTTCACTTGCTCTTTTGCTAAAATTAAATCAATATTCTCAATAATATAGTCACTTAGAGGTATTTTATCCACATCTTTAAGTTGATTATTCATTATTTGCCTAATATTGTCAACATTTGTATTGTCTCGATTCATAACTCTTTGAATACGGAGCTCTTGAGGAGCGACAACCAAAATCACTAAATCACATTCTTTGTGTAATTCTTTTTCAAATAGTATAGCAGACTCCTTTATTACAAAATCAGCAGAGCTGTTTTGCTCTAGCCACACCTGGAAGTCTTGTTTGACACTTGGATGCACAATATTGTTTAATTTGTCTAGTAAATCCTGATTATCAAAGACAAGTTCCCTAACGGCTTTACGATCTATTTTGCCATCTGCTTGTAGAACATTTACATCAAATATTTCTTGTACTCTTTGTATAATATCTGGCTGATCCATTATTGCCTTAGCCCTATCATCGGCTATATATACCGGGACACCTAAGTCTGAAAAGAAATTTGCCACCGTTGTTTTTCCGCTGCCAATACCCCCTGTTAACCCAACAATCTTTGTCATAATAATTATTTAAAAAACATTTCTGGCATTGCCTTTTCTGGTGATTTATTTAACAAAAATATTTTATAATAGGATTCTAAAAATCCCTTTGCATAACCATAGAATTGTACAAATGTGGCTAAAACTGCCAAAGCACCAATACTAAAGTTTTTCTCCTTTAAAGATGCTAGGATAAAAATAAGCAATATATAAAAGGTATAACACATTAATGGCAAATAATTTCCTAATAATGCCAATATTATACTTAAAACACATCCAATTATAAAAATTAAAGGAAACCAATAAGTAATTTTACTATAAGCGGGATAGCGTTTATTTAAAATAGGCCTAGCTTTTCCAAATTTATTTACCTGGGTATAAAACTTATACCAATCAATACGCCTTTTATGATAAACAAAGGCTTGCGGAAACAGTTCAGAGTCATATCCTAAATTCCATAGACGAATGGTTAAATCTGGATCTTCCCCTGGGTGAATCTTTCCAAAGCCTTTACTTTGAATAAATGCCTTTTTAGATATTCCCATATTAAAACTCCTTGGTTGAAACTTGCCAATACGCTGACTAGACCCACGTATACCTCCAGTGGTTAAAACACTTGTCATGCTAAAATTAATTGCCTTTTGAACTTTAGAAAAACTACTAAGTGCTGCATCTGGACCACCAAAACAGTCTACATAATCCTGGGTTAAGTACTCTTGCACCTTAGTCAAATAATCTGGTGGTATAATACAATCGGAATCCAATATTATAAAATAATCTCCTTTTGCTCTTGTCATACCGTAATTCCTAGACTCTCCTGGACCAGAGTTAGACTTATAATAATAACTTACATCTAAAATATCTTTATACTTCTCTACTATATCCTTAGCATCTATTGTAGAACCATCTTCTACAACAACAACCTCAAAGTCATCCTTATAACTCTGGTGAGTAAGACTTTGAAGTAACTCATCTATTTCCTGTGGACGGTTATAAACCGGCACAATGAACGAATAATACATTTTTGTGTTATTTACAATACGATAACAAAAATATCGTTAAGTATTGTAATACGAAAATACATTGTTATATTTATGACTACTTATTTTAATAAACAGTGAATCTAACATTAAAAAAAGAAGATAAGCCACAAAAAGTATGAATAAAATAAACATCCTTTGGGTTGATGATGAAATTGACTTATTAAAACCTCATATCTTATTCTTAGAAAAAAAGAACTATTTAGTAACCACTTGTACTAACGGTCAAGATGCTATTGAAATATTCAAAAACAATTCTTTTGATATTGTATTTCTAGATGAAAATATGCCAGGATTATCGGGCCTGGAAACCTTAGGAGAAATAAAAAGCATCAAGAATAGCACTCCTATTATCATGATAACAAAAAGTGAAGAAGAAGCTATTATGGAAGAGGCTATTGGGGCTAAAATCTCCGATTACCTTATAAAGCCAGTTAATCCAAATCAAATTCTCTTGTCATTGAAAAAGAACTTAGATGACTCTCGATTGATTTCAGAAAAATCTACCGTTAGCTACCAAAGAGAATTCAGAAATATAACTTTGGACTTAATGGATGCAAGAACCTACCAAGATTGGATTTCGATTTATAAAAAGCTTTTATTTTGGGAACAAAAATTAGAGAATATAGAAGATCATAATTTAATTGATATTTTAGAAGGTCAGCGCCTCGAGGCTAACTCTTTGTTTTGTAAGTTTGTAGAGAAAAACTATCAGCAATGGATTAATGAAAATGACCAAGGACCTGTCTTATCTCATCAGATTTTTAAAAAATGGGTAGTTCCAGAGTTAAAAATTCAAGATTCGAAAGTTTTATTCATCGTTATTGACAACCTTAGGTATGACCAGTGGTTAGCCTTTGAGCCCATTGTAAACAATCACTATAAAGTAGAAACACAGCATAGTTTCTTTTCCATCTTACCATCAGCCACTCAGTATGCTAGAAATGCAATATTCTCTGGTCTGACTCCTTTACAAATGAGTGAGCAGCTTCCACAATACTGGAAGAATGATGTAGATGAAGGAGGTAAAAACCTTTTTGAAGAAGAATTTCTACAAGAACAATTAAAACGACTAAGATTAGACATTAAAAACCAATACTACAAAATTACCAATCACAAAGATGGCAAAAAGCTGGCCGATAATCTAAAAAGCTTAAAAGACAATAAGCTCATTAGCATTGTATATAACTTTGTAGATATGTTGTCTCATGCCAAAACAGAGATGGAAGTTATAAAAGAATTAGCTAGCAACGACAAGGCATACCGCTCTTTAACATACAGTTGGTTTAAGAACTCCCCCTTATTTGAGATAATCCAACAAGCCCAACAAGTGGGTTACAAACTAATTATAACCACCGACCATGGTACCATTAATTGTAAAAACCCATCCAAGGTAATTGGAGATAAGAATACTAGTTTAAACCTTCGTTATAAGACTGGGCGCTCGTTATCTTATGAAAGCAAAGATGTATATGCGGTAAAAAATCCTAAAAACATACAATTACCTAGCATTAATATAAGCAGTTCTTTTATTTTTGCAAAAAACGATTACTTTTTAGCATACCAAAATAATTACAATTATTATGCTTCCTATTATAAGAATACCTACCAGCATGGAGGTATCTCATTAGAAGAACTAATCGTTCCCTTTATTATTTTAAATCCTAAGTAGAATGGAAATTATATTTTCTTTAGATCAGATTGACCAAGTAGCACAGAGTATCTTAAAAAACTTAAAACATAAGATTGTTTTATTTGATGCTCCAATGGGTGCAGGAAAAACAACAATGATTAAAGCTTTATGTCAAGAACTTGGCATCCAAGAATCAACCAGTAGTCCAACCTTTTCTATTGTTAATCAATACCAAAGTACCAAGCAAAACCAAACCATCTTTCACTTTGATTTATATCGCTTAAACAATGAGGAAGAAGCTTACGATATGGGTATGGAAGAATATTTAGACTCAGGAGCCTATTGTTTTATTGAATGGCCAGAAAAGACACCTACTATTATTCCAGATAACCACTCTATTGTTCAAATTAGTACTTTAAGTGATGGTTCTAGAAAATTAGTTTTACAAAACCTTTAAATTCAAAGCTACCATGGCAATTACTACTCCATTTTCCAAACTTGATTTAATGCCCTTAGAAGAGAAACTTTTGGTAGAGCAAAACCAAAGTAGTTTACTTATAGGTATTCCAAAAGAGCCCATTAATACAGATAGAAGAGTCAGTATTACCCCAGAGGCCGTACAAACTCTTTGCAATCACGGTCACCGGGTAGTAATAGAGTCACAAGCTGGTATAGGAGCGAGTTATTCTGATTTAGAATACAGTAAAGCAGGAGCCAAAATAAGCAATGACATTAAAGAAATTCTTTCTTGCCCGATAATAGTAAAAGTAAGCCCTCCTACCTTGGAGCAAATAAAACTTATTAATCCAAATACAACTATTTGGTCCTCTATTCAACTAAAAACCTTAGATACCGACTATTTTAAAGCATTGGCAGCAAAGAAAATATCTGCAATTGCAATAGATTTTATTCAAGACAAAGCAGGATCCTACGTAGCCTCCTCTTCTTTGAGTGAAATTGCCGGGGTGTCTTCTGTACTTATTGCATCGGAATTAATGACTACTACCCAACAAGGAAAAGGTTTACTCTTTGGAAATATTACCGGAGTACACCCCACTGAGGTAGTAATCTTAGGAGCTGGTAGCGTTGCGCAATTTGCAGCAAGAACTGCCCTAGGCCTAGGAGCCAACATAAAAGTGTTTGACAACTCTTTACACAAACTAAGACGATTACAAAACAATCTACCGAGTTTAATAAGTACTTCAACTCTACAGGATAAAATACTTTTAAAAGCTCTTATGCGATGTGATGTTGCAATTGGAGCAATTAGAGGAACAAATCGCTCACCAGTTGTTGTAACTAAGACAATGGTGGAGAATATGAAACCGGGCTCGGTAATAATTGACGTCTCTATAGACAATGGAGGTTGTTTTGAAACCTCGGAGCTAACCACTCATGAAAAGCCTACTATTGTTAAAAATGGGGTAATTCACTATGGGGTTCCTAATATTACTTCCAGATATAGTAAAACCGCTTCTCAAGCTCTAAGTAATATACTTACCCCTTTACTTATTGACTTTGCTCAAAATGGCGAACTAAAAGGCGCCTTACAACCCAATAACCCTATACAATCAGGCATTTATTGTTACAGGGGCTTAATTACCAATAAGAGTGTGGCTAAGTGGTTTGACTTAGATTACAAAGACTTACTATTGTTCGCATTTTAAAATTTTGATAAATGATTAGTTTTCCATATTTCATTTAGTACTTTTGCCTAAAATACATTTAAAATGAAATTTACCCAACGTTTAGCCTACTACCTTTTTGGAATCCTTATAGGTTGTATGTTTTTATTCTTCTTCTTTGGACAGAAGAAAACAGAGTTTTGTTACTTCCCTAATTGTCGAGTACTAAAAGACATTAGAAACAAACCTATTACTTATTCTGAACAAGCAGAACAAGTCTTAGCTCAAGGGTGGATTAATCAAGAGGATATTCGTCGTACATTAACTTACGGAAAAGTAGACTTCTCCAACAGCAAACATAAATTTGACAATGGTGTAGTATACCTAATTAAGGGAAAAAACACCAAGGATGAGCCTTTAATCCTTGAATTGGTAAACTACCAAGACAAGGCACTTTTAAAAAACATAACTAAGGTAGATGCTTCAAAATAAAGCTTAGTCAAAACCTACTTTAAGCTCTTGTTTTTACAAGAGCTTTTTTTATTTGTAAAATTGCTACAAATTATATCCACTGACTTTACATCTTACATGCACCCGAGATATCAATAAGTTAACCTTAAAAGCCAAGCTAAGAAATAAAACAATTAGAACTTGTGCAAAAACACGCTTTTCTAATTATAACAGAAAATAGTATCTTAGTGCTGCCATATACATTAATAACATGCACAATAATCCATTAGATACCCCAATAGAATACCTCAAAGGAGTTGGTCCGGCTCGGGCTGATTTATTGAAGAAAGAATTGGGAATTTTCACCTATAGCGACCTATTGAGTCTATATCCAAATCGATACATTGATCGATCCAGATTTTATAGCATTAATGAACTCTCTCAAGTTAATGCAGAGGTGCAAATTGTAGGAAAGATAACACACATTAAAGTAGTTGAGCAAAACAAAAGAAAACGCTTAGTGGCTACATTTAAAGATGATACTGGTCAAATTGAGCTTATTTGGTTTCAGGGCTTCAAATGGATACAGGAATCTTTGGAGTTAAATGTTCCCTACGTGGCTTATGGCAAAATAACAAATTACAATTTTAGTTACTCCATGGCCCACCCGGACTTAGAACTTTTATCTGATTTCCAGAAATCTAGCGCCACTGGAATGATAGGGGTCTACCCTTCTACTGAGAAATTAGCAGCTAGAATTTCAAACAAAGCGGTTATTAAAATGATGGAACATCTTTTAAATAAAACCCATACCTATTTCAAAGACACCCTACCCTTTGAGCTTAGTAGAAAATTAGGACTTATGCCCATGGAGCAAGCCTTAATTAACATTCACTTCCCAAAGGACATGGAGGCTATGTATAAGGCACAGTTCCGCTTAAAATTCGAGGAACTGTTTTATATACAAATGCAATTATTAATAAAAAACATAGCGCGAAAAGGTAAAATAAAAGGCTACCCTTTCTCCAATGTTGGAGATAAGTTTTTGGATTTCTTTCATCACCACCTTCCCTTTGGTTTAACTGGTGCTCAAAAACGAGTTATCAAAGAGATTCGTCATGATATGGGCCAAGAGGTACAAATGAACCGACTTTTACAAGGAGATGTTGGATCGGGTAAAACTATTGTAGCTTTTATGAGTTGTTTACTAGCCATAGATAATGGCTTTCAAGCTTGCATTGTTGCGCCAACAGAAATTTTAGCCACGCAACACTTTGAAGGCATTAGTGAACTAGCCAAACCCTTAGGGCTAAATGTACAGCTTTTAACAGGCTCCACAAAAGCCTCTGTGCGCAAAGTGCTACACCAAGAATTACACGATGGCCAAATAAACATCCTTATAGGTACCCATGCCCTATTTGAAGACAAAGTTATTTTTAAAAATTTAGGACTAGCCATCATTGATGAGCAACACCGCTTTGGAGTGGAGCAGCGATCAAAACTTTGGCTGAAAAACACTCTACCACCACATATTTTGGTAATGACTGCCACCCCAATACCCCGTACTTTAGCAATGACATTATATGGGGATTTGGATGTATCTGTAATAGATGAACTACCCCCGGGAAGAAAACCTATTCAGACTAGCCATTACTTTGAAAATAAACGATTGGCATTATGGGCATTTATAAAGCAGGAAATCGCCAAAGGTAGACAAGTATACATTGTCTACCCTTTAATTGAGGAGAGCGAATCGATGGATTACAAAAACTTAATGCAAGGCTATGAAGGCATATCAAGAGACTTTCCCTTACCCCAGTACAATGTAAGTATTGTACACGGACAAATGACACCAGGGGAAAAAGACATAGAAATGCAGCGTTTTGCCCAAGGAAAAACCAATATCATGGTAGCCACTACAGTTATTGAAGTAGGTGTTAATGTACCCAATGCATCCCTTATGGTAATTGAAAGCGCCGAGAGATTCGGCCTATCCCAATTACATCAGCTAAGAGGAAGAGTTGGTCGAGGCGCAGAACAAAGCTACTGTATATTAATGACAGGAGATAAATTGAGTAATGATTCTAAAATACGCATGCAAACCATGTGTCAGAGCAACGATGGATTCGTTATCTCAGAGGTAGATTTAAAGCTAAGAGGACCAGGAAACTTAATGGGTAAACAGCAAAGCGGAACAATTCCCTTGCGTATAGCCGACTTAGTTAAAGACCAGGATATTCTACAATATGCCAGAGAACAAGCCATCGCTATATTAACCCTAGATCCTAGCTTAGCCTTAGTAGAACATCAAAAAATAAAAGAAAAGCTACAACGATTAGACAATAAAACAACCCTTTGGAATTATATTAGTTAAAACCCATGAAAAAAATTGTATTTGCCTCGAATAACCAAAACAAAATAAAGGAAATAAACAAACTACTTCCCGAAGATATACAAATCCTATCTCTACAAGACATCGGTTGCGTGGTAGACATACCAGAGACTGCCCCTACCATAGAAGGCAATGCTTTATTAAAAGCAGATTTTGTGAAAAGGCACTACGGATATGACTGTTTTGCAGATGACTCAGGTTTAGAAATTGATTTTTTAAATAAAGAGCCTGGTGTTTACTCGGCCAGATACGCAGGCCAGGATAAGGATGATCAAAAGAACATAGAAAAGGTCTTACATAAAATGGTAGAGGCCAAAGATCGTAAAGCAAACTTTAAAACTGTTATTACTCTACATTATAAAGGACAAACCCATCATTTCACAGGTCTAGTACATGGAGAAATCACAACACAGCAAATTGGCCACCAAGGTTTTGGCTATGACCCTATCTTTAAACCACAGGGCTACGAGCAAACCTTCGCACAGATGTCTTTAGACCAGAAAAACCTCATTTCACACCGCGCCATTGCCGTTAAGCAATTAGTGGAGTTCCTTGAGAATTGCCAATAAAATCATAAATTTTAGCATTTCCAAATGTTTTCCTTGCTAAAGTTATACTCTTCTCTATAATAGTTGTATATTTGTCCCTATTTTAAAATTTATATGAACAATTTCGAACAATTAGGATTAAACGAATCACTTTTATCAGCGATTAATGATTTAGGGTTTACAAGTCCATCAGAAATCCAGGAAAAGGCGATTCCTTTACTATTAGAAAAAAACACCGATATTGTTGCGTTAGCCCAAACGGGGACTGGGAAAACTGCAGCTTTTGGTTTTCCTTTGATCCAAAAGATAGACATGGGTAAAAAACATACGCAAGGTCTTATCTTATCGCCAACTAGAGAGTTATGTTTGCAAATCGCAAACGAAATGAAACAGTACTCAAAGTACGTAAAAGGCCTACATACTGTTGCTGTGTACGGAGGTGCTAGCATCTCAGAACAAGCAAGAGAAATAAAACGCGGAGCTCATATCATTGTTGCTACACCTGGTAGAATGCAGGATATGATCAACAGAGGTATGGTTGATATCAAACATATCGAATTCTGTATTTTAGATGAGGCAGATGAAATGCTTAACATGGGCTTCTATGACGATATCAGAAACATTTTATCTGATACACCAGAAGAAAAAAACACATGGTTATTCTCAGCAACAATGCCTGCGGAAGTAGCAAGTATTGCAAGAGAATTCATGAATCAACCACAAGAAATTACAGTAGGACACAAGAATCAAGGGTCTACTACTATTACGCACGAGTATTATTTAGTTGGTGGAAGAGACCGCTACTTAGCTCTTAAGCGTTTAGCAGATGTGAACCCAAATATATTCTCTGTTGTTTTTTGTAGAACAAAAAGAGACACACAAGCAATAGCTGAAAAACTAATCGAAGATGGTTACAACGCAGCTGCTTTACACGGAGACTTATCCCAAGCTCAACGTGATGGTGTGATGAAATCATTTAGAAACAAACAAATTCAAATGCTTGTTGCTACTGACGTGGCAGCACGTGGAATTGACGTAGATGATATTACTCACGTAATTAACTACCAATTACCAGATGAAGTTGAAACTTACACACACCGTAGCGGACGTACAGGACGTGCTGGTAAAAAAGGAGTTTCATTAGTTATCGCTACTAAAAGTGAGCAAAGAAAAATTCAACAAATTGAGCGTATTATCAAACAAAAGTTTGAGCTTAAAACAGTTCCAACAGGAATTGAAATTTGTGAAATTCAATTATATCACTTAGCTAACAAGATCAAAGAAGCGGAAGTAAATCCTGAAATTGAGCAGTATGTTCCTGCAATTATGGAGCAACTTTCAGAATTTGACAAAGAAGAAATCATTAAAAAAGTAATCTCTGTTGAATTTAACCAATTCTTAGAATACTACCAAAAACCTTCTAATAATTTAGCAGCTGTTTCTGCAGGTCGTACAACATCGACTAGCGAATTACCTTCTAATGGTGCAGTTCGTTTCTTTATTAACTTAGGAGCAAAAGATAACCTAGATTGGATGACTCTTAAAGATTACTTAAGAGAAACATTAGACTTAGGACGTGATGACTTATTCAAAGTAGATGTGAAAGACGGATTCTCTTTCTTTAACATTGAAGCAGAACATGCAGAAAAAGTAGTAAACATCTTAAACAATGAAACCTACGAAGGAAGAAGAGTAAATGTTGAAATCTCTAACAATGACGGAGGAAGAAGCAATTCTCGTCGTGACCATAACAACCGTGGTGGAAACAGAGGTGGATTCTCAAGAAGTAATGATCGCTCTGATAGAAGATCAGGCGGAAGTTCTTCTTTTGGCGGAGAAAGAAAACGCTTTGACAGAGATAGAAGCAGCTCTGATCGTGGTAGATCATTTGATAACAGAGACAGAGCTCCTCGCGATGAGAGAAGTTCAGAAAGAAGAAGTAGCGAATCAGGACCATCTAGAAGACCTAGAAGAAACTAATTTGTTAATTTTTTTGAAATAATAGCAAAAACTGTAAAATATCCTTTATTTTTAGGCAATCTTAAAAGTATGAGGAATTTTACAGTTTTTTTGTTTTTAGTTTTTGCTTGTTCTCACCTACAAGCTCAAAAAATTAATACAGTGCAAGGAACAGTTGTCAATGACAACTCCTTCCTGCCAGTAGATGATGTTAATATTATAAACATCACTAAAGTAAAGGGTACAATAAGTAAAAGGGATGGAACCTTTGCTGTAGAGGCCGATTTAAATGATTCCATACACGTGTCCTATCCTGGCTATATTCCCATTAAGCTAAAAGTGACTAACGACTGGTTAAATCAAGAAGGTTTAAAAGTATACCTAACAGAACAAACCACACAGTTAGAAGAGATCTATATCCAAAAATACGATCTAACAGGATACTTAGAAGTAGACACCAAACTAATTTCCTTAAATGATAAAATGGAATTCAATTTCTACAAAAGAAATCAAACTCCATATTATGGTACCGCAATTGGTACGTTCTTCTCACCGGTAGATGCCGTGTACAATCTTTTTAAATCTAAAGCATCTAAGCTTAAAAAAATAGATTCTATAAAAGAAGATACCAATATGGTAACTTTGATGCAATCTAGATACGATAGAGAAATAGTATGTGGACTCTTAGAGATTACCAGAGAAGATATTGTCTCTACCCTACAGAATTGCAACTACACCGATAAATTTATTTATACGGCTTCCGACTTCCAAATCTATCAGGCTTTAAATGATTGCTTTAGCAATTCACAAATAATAGTTGATAATAAAAAGAGTACATCCAATTAACGGGATGTATTTTTTTTGCATAATAGTAGACAAAGGCTTTTTAATATTTTAAATTAAAAGTACTTTTGTATAGTATAACAACACAACGTAAAAAATTATTGCACACCAATGAATATTCTATTAAAGTCAGCAAAAGTGGTAGATCCACAAAGCCCGTTTAACAAACAAATAATAGATATACGCATTCAAGATGGTATATTGACACATATCGCCCCTAAGCTGCCCCCTACTTCTGATGACAAAGTAATTGAATTGGATAATTTACATATCTCACAAGGTTGGTTTGATTCCTCGGTATGTTTTGCAGAACCGGGATATGAAGAAAGAGAAACTTTAGAAAACGGATTAAAAGTAGCAGCCAAAAGTGGTTTTACTCAAGTTGCCTTAGAACCTAACAACAATCCTATAACACAGGATAAAGCCAGCATTAGTTTTCTAAAAAATAAGGCTTTAAACAGTCCATGTCAGGCTTTGCCCATCGGAGCCTTAACTGTGAATAGTCAAGGTCAAGAATTAGCAGAACTATACGATATGCAAAATGCAGGAGCTATCGGCTTTGGAGATTACAAAAAAGCTATTTCTAATGCAAATGTTTTAAAAATTGCCCTACAATACACCCAAGATTTTAACGCTTTAGTAATTGCTTTCTCTCAAGATAGCAGTATTGCCGGAAAAGGAGTTGCAAACGAAGGAGTTCAAGGAACTCGTTTAGGCTTAAAACCTATTGCAGCACTCGCAGAAGAACTTCATGTAGCCCGTAATTTATTCCTTTTAGAATATACCAATGCAAGATTACACATTCCTACTATTTCCACAATAGGTTCTTTGGAATTAATTAGACAAGCTAAGAAAAAAGGATTACATGTAACTTGTAGCGTATCGGTACACCATTTAGCACTAAATGATCAAGCTCTAGAAGAGTTTGATACTAGATATAAGGTTTTACCTCCTTTAAGAGATAAAAAGACCCAAGAGGCTTTAATTCAAGGTGTACTAGACAATACGATCGATTGTATCACAAGTGATCACAATCCTTTGGATATCGAACATAAAAAATTAGAATTTGATGCTGCTTCTTTTGGAACAATAGGACTAGAATCGGCCTATGGCGCTTTATCTACCTTATTGCCAATGGAGGTAATAGTAGAAAAATTAACCAAGGCTAGGGATATCTTTAAAATTACAAACTCACCAATAGCTATTGGCAACAAAGCTAATTTAACTTTATTTAATCCTCAGGGGAATTGGACTTTTACTAAAGCAGATATACTCTCTAAGAGTAAGAATGCCATCTTTTTAAATGCACCAATGCAAGGAAAAGTCTATGGAGTTGTAAATGGTACAAACAACAACCTTTAGTTTAAAAAAATTATTTAATCTATATAAAATGCTTAAAACCTTTAGTCACAAGGAAATTGAATCTGGTAGAACTACAGCCATTGTAGCTCATTTAACAATTATTGGATGTATTATTGCTATATTTATGAACCTGGACCCTAAAAACAAATATTCTGGATTTTATATCAAGCAAGCTTTCGGTCTACACCTTGTCTTCTTTTTATTTTCCTATACTATTGGAAATGTAAATTCTTGGATGGTGACTATACCGTTTTGGCTTTGCTTTTTTATTATGTGGGTATATAGTTTTATTGGAGCAATCAGTGGAGAAATTAATGTAGTACCTAAAATAGGTCTATACTTTCAAAAATGGTTTGATAAATTATCTGCTTAAATTTTTATTATGGAAACATCTTTATGCCTTCCTTACTTACTACAAGAACCAGAGGTAATCAAGGATCAGAATCCTTTGATAATACTCTTACATGGATACGGTAGTAACGAACAGGATTTATTTTCTTTTGCAAGTGAATTGCCAAAAGACTATTTTATTGTATCAGCACGTGCACCTCACGAGTTAGAACCCTATGGTCATGCTTGGTATGCAATTCATTTTGATCAAGACGCCAATAAATTCTCTGATGACAAACAAGCAATTGAATCAAGAATTTTAATTGCCAAATTTATCGATGAGCTTTGTATCAAGTATCCTATTGACCCCACTAAAGTAAACTTAGTTGGTTTTAGTCAGGGAGCTATTTTATCCTATGCTGTGGGTTTAACTTATCCTAAAAAAGTACATAATATAGTTGCTTTAAGCGGTTATTTCAACCCTAATTTACTTCCACAGGGATATGAAAATAATGATTTTTCTAAACTAAGAGTCTTTGCTTCTCATGGTAGCGTAGATCAGGTTATTCCCGTAGAATGGGCTCAAAAAACTCCTGTTATTTTGAAAAAGCTCAATATTTTCCATCAATATAAAGAATACCCTGTAGGCCATGGAGTACACCCTTTAAACTTTCACGATTTTAAAGAGTTTTTAATTCAAAATAAATAATTCTATTACTTTAAAGACAATAGAAGAACAATTAAAACAAACATAGAAGAATTGTAATTACTTATTACATTTTTCAAGCTAAACTGATCTACGTAAAACGCACTCTAAGTAGAGTATTGTTTGTTTTTAGAAAGTATTAAATAAAAAAATCACAACACATTAAAATAATATGTTGTGATTTTTTTTTATTTTACTATTGTTATTATTTCTCCTTAAAAAAAGATAATCAAATAATCTTAGAACTTATTCTTGTTCCGATTCTGATACATATATTGGTAGTTCCACTGTTCTTGCAGCTGTAAAAACAGCAGCCCCATCATGGAATAAGACCATGGTGGGCTCTTTTTCAAAACTCCACTTATCCCAACTATACTTATTTAAATGATCCTGATTTAAAACTATCCCTTGTCTTTTATTAGGTAAGAAAATCTCCACTTTGCTTTTATCCTGACTAAAGACAACAAAGCAGCTAATGCCATTAAGTTCAATATCATTTTCTTCCCAAAGCTGTTCTTGGGTATTATCTGCAACAGGATTTAAACGAAATCCTACTTCAAAAGGACGAATACAATTTTGATAAAGTTCGCTATAAACATATCCCGGTTCACCAAAACAATCCTTAGGATCTCCCATAGGGTCCATATTTTGATTATCCGAAGTTTGTCTGGAACTATCGTCTTCTTTTAAAATTAAATTACACGAAAATAGACTTAAAGCAATAAGGGGTAAAAAACATATTATTTTTCTCATATAATATCGCATTTAAAAAAAAGCAACCTCTACTTCTGGGTATACAATACGCTTTGGATTGTGTTAAACTCAGTGGGTTTTCCCTTTTGGAAATAATACTGGATTAAAACTTCACCTTTTTGATTACCTGCATAAAAATCGGCAATAATCCAACGATGGTTTAAAAAGTGCACCTTATTAATAATGCATTTATTTCCATCAATCTTATCATAAGGCACTAGAGCATTACCCTGTTCTTTATGGTTTAAAGCTAAAACCTCTTGTTCGACTTGATCTAAATCTTGGTCAATTGTCTTATAATTAAAATCCTCTTGGGCCTGGGCATTATTACTCAAGGCAAAGTAATTAACTAAACTTAACTCTTCTTGGACCAAATGCAATGAATCTCTAATTATTTCTATTCGCTTTTGCGCGATATCAATCCTTTTATCTGCACTTTCTCTCATATTATTATTGCTAGCAAATAGCAACACTACAATTAAGATGGAGAACATAAAAAGATAAAAAAACACCTTACTTTTCATAGTTAACTTATAGGTTTATTTTTAAATTATCATAGGCCAAATATACATCTTTCGGTAGACTTTCTTGCACTTTGTCATGAAAACCTAAATCTTGTGAAATATGAGTAAGATAAGCCTGTTGTGGATTCACTTTTTGTATAAAATCAAGGGCTTGATCTAAAGTGAAATGGGTAGGATGCTCTTTGATTCGCAAAGCACTAACCACTAACACCTTACATCCTTTAATTTTATCTATGCATTTTTGATCTACATATTTAGCATCGGTTATATAGACTAAATCTTGTAAAATAAATCCCAGAATATCTAAATCACCATGTAAAATAGGAACAGCTGTAATGCTTTTGTCTCCAACTTTAAATTCCTGATAATCTTCCAAGGCATAACACTCCACCTGTGGAGCCCCAGGATATCTATTGTGTTTTGTAAAGATATACTCGTAGCGTTTCTCTAATGCTTGCAATACCCTTGGATAGCCGTACAATGGCATTGGTCCATGCAAATAACACAAGGTGCGAATCTCATCTAACCCAGCAACGTGATCTGCATGCTCATGGGTAAATAAAATTGCATCTATTTTACTACAATTAGCTTGTAGTATTTGTTGACGAAAATCAGGCCCACAATCAATCAAAATAGTTGTGTCTTCCCAGTGAATTAACACAGAACTACGAAGACGCTTATCCTTTTGATTATCGCTTTGCCCCACTGGGTGATCTATTCCAATAACAGGTATTCCAGTAGAGGTACCTGTTCCTAAAAAATGTACTTCCAATTACTTTATTTTTTACAAAAATAAGCTTTATCTTTTTTTGTTGTACTATATTTACCTAGGTTTGTTTAAAAAGCTTACAGTATGGAAATATTCAAAGAAGATTTAGTATTACAAGGGGACAGAAATATAGAGCACCAACCTGCCATTCAGGACAAAGCCTTAAGGGTTAATTTAAATAGCAATATTTATGGGACTTTTGCTGAAATTGGTGCAGGTCAAGAAACCGTTAGACATTTTTTCCGTGCCGGTGGTTCATCTAAAACAGTAGCAAAAGCTATAAGCGCTTATGATAAGGTATTTAGCGATGCTATTTATTCGGTAGAGGAAGATGGCCGTTATGTTACCGAGAGCCGCTTGGAAAAGATGCTTAGCTATGAAAGTGATAAACTAGAAAAAAGATTGGTAAGACAAAGTAATCCAAACAAAGCTTTTTTTTCTTATGCCAATACAGTGGCCACCATTGACTATGCTAAAAAGCACAAAGGACATGGTTGGGTTGGAATTATGTTTCAAAGCAGTGCCAATGAACCTTATAGCAAAATTACCTTACATATTCAGTTCAAAGAAACTGATTCTAAGTTGCAGCAAGAAACTCTAGGTATACTAGGGGTTAATTTAATCTATGGTGCATTTTACCAACATCATGATCCAAAAAAATTAATCCATAGTTTATATGACCACCTAGATAAAGATCAAATCGAGATAGATAGTATTAACTTTTGCGGTCCTTTATTTGCAAAGGTTGACAACCGATTAATGAGTTTATTTCTGGTGAAAAACGGAATGACAGACGCAGTTATGTTCGGCCCTGATGGGGTTAGTCAATTACCTGCAAATGTATTGTTTAGAAAAAACATCTTAGCTCTTAGAGGAAGCTTTCGCCCGGTAACAATTGTCAATATGCATATGTATACTAGTGCATTAGACAAATTTAAAAAGCAAAACAATCTGCAAGACCACCAGACTGCTGTTATATTTGAGATCACACTTTCCAATTTACTTATGCAAGGAGATATTGATGAAACAGACTTCTTACACCGAGCTGACTTACTTTGCTCTTTGGGCCAAACAGTGATGATATCTAACTTTCAAGAGTATTATAAATTAACCCAATACTTTGGACAATACACCGATCAGAGAATAGCTTTATCGATGGGAGTCAGTGGTATTTTAAATATTTTTGATCAAAAATACTACACTAACTTAAGTGGTAATCTTTTAGAGGCGCTGGGAAAATTATTTAGAAATGAAATGAAAATTTACCTTTACCCTACCTTGGATCAAGATGGACAGATAATAGACTCCACTAATCTAAAGGTAGATATACGTGTAAAAGAGTTATATAAATATTTCAAAAAGAATCAGCAAATTATTGATATCCAAAATTATGACTTAGACACTTTAGATGTTAACGCCAGAGATATCTTAAAACAGCTACAAGAAAACAAAGATGGATGGGAATCAAAACTACCCATCGGTATTGCACAAATGATAAAAGAAAATGGCCTTTTTGACTACAAGGGACAATCTTTAGAATAAATTATAAAACCGCTATATGTAATTTCTATAGCGGTTTTTTTATCTTAATTATCTTGAATCCTTGTAATTTTAAAAGTATAACCTACTTTAGGACTACTTGCTTTTAAAGGCATTAAATACTTCCTATATTTGCTTAAATAGTAGTACTTTTGCACTTATTTTCCCTTTTTATCCAATGGCAACTATAAATATAAAAACATTACAAGACTTAGAATTTGAAACCGTACTACAGAGCGTTTCCAACTTTTGTACAACAGAACAAGGAAAAGAGCAGGCTTTGCTTATTGGTCCATTTTCAAGTGAACAAGAAACCTTAATATCCTTAAGACAGACCTCCGAATACGTATCTTCTTTTACAAACAACAATATTATTCCCAATCATTATTTTGACAATATTGATTATGAACTTAAATTTCTAAAAATTGAAGATAGTTTTTTAGAGGCTAGTAGTTTTAAAAAAATATATTCTTTATGCGAGACCTGCATTGCTTTGTTGGAATACCTAAAGAAATTTGAGTCCTACTACCCAAATATATACCACGATGCCAAACAAATCACTTTAGAGAAACAACTTTTAAAGTCCATTGATCAAATTATCGATAAATATGGAGAAATAAAAGACAATGCTTCAGTAGATCTTTTATCCATTAGAAGAAACATAAATATTGTTAGAGGTAAAATCAATCAAAGTTTTGGTTTTGCACTCACCCAATATAACAATGCTGGATACTTAGACGATATTAGAGAAACCGTTGTGGAAAACAGACGTGTCTTAGCTGTGAGTGCTATGCACAGAAGAAAAGTAAAAGGAAGTGTTTTAGGACAAAGTAAAACCGGAAGCATCATCTATATAGAACCTGAAGTAACCCTTCAGTTCTCTAGAGAACTCAATAATTTAGAATACGAGCAAAGAGAAGAAATTGTGCGTATTTTAAAAAATCTTACCAATATAATACGCAACTATACTCCAGTTTTAAAACAGTATAGAGATTTTCTAGTACATATTGATATTACCAGTGGTAAGGCTAAGTATGCTAATAAAATCAATGCTCTTCTACCCAATATTACCAAGGAAAGAGAGCTGTATTTCAAAGAAGCCTTCCACCCTATTTTATTGTTAAATAACAAAGCCAAAAGAAAACCAACCTTTGCTCAAACTATTAAACTAGATGAACAAGGTAGAATTATTGTTATCTCTGGTCCCAATGCTGGTGGAAAGAGTATTACTTTAAAAACTATTGGTCTATTACAATTAATGCTACAATGTGGATTACTTATTCCGGTAGATCAAAGAAGCTCTACCTTTTTATTTGATCGTATCTTAACGGATATTGGAGATAATCAAAGTATAGAAAACCATCTAAGTACCTATAGTTATCGATTAAAAAACATGCAATACTTTTTAAAAAAATGTAATGAAAATACATTATTTTTAATCGATGAATTTGGAACAGGTTCAGATCCGGAATTAGGAGGAGCATTAGCCGAGGTGTTTTTAGAGGAATTTTACCAAAGAAAAGCTTTTGGTATTATTACCACTCACTACACTAATCTTAAAATTCTAGCCGACGAACTTCCCAATGCCACTAATGCCAATATGCTTTTTGATGAAAAAACATTGGAACCATTATATAAGTTAAATGTTGGTCAAGCAGGTAGTTCGTTCACCTTTGAAGTAGCCCAGAAAAACGGCATACCTTTTAGCTTAATTAACAGAGCTAAGAAAAAAGTAGAATCGGACAAAGTACGCTTTGATAAAACTATTGCCAACTTGCAAAAAGAACGCCACAAACTAGAAAGAACTTCTAACAATTTAAAAGAAGAGGAATCTAAAGCTAGAGAGGAAAGTCTTAAAATGCAAGACATTAACGCTAAAATACAAGATAAACTCTATCGTTATCAAGAACTCTTTGACTCTAATCAAAAGTTAGTTTATTTAGGTCAAAAACTAGAGGATTTATCTGTTAAATACTTTAATAATAAAAGTAAGAAAACTCTTTTTGGAGAAGTTTTAAAGGTTGTAGAAATCGAAAATTCTAAGCGAAAACAGCAGACCGTAAAACAACAAAAAGCTAAAGAGGTAGAACAAAAAGTAATCCTAGCTGAGGTAGAGAAAAAAATAGAAAAAATCAGAGAAGATAAAAAGCAAGAAAAAATAAAGAAGAATCAACAAGATCAAAACAAACCTAAGATACCTCTAAAGGTTGGAGACAGAGTTCGAATGATAGAAGGAAGAGCTGTTGGTAGTATTGATAGTATTGAAAAGAATAAAGCTACGGTGAACTATGGAATGTTTACCTCTAAGGTATCCTTGGATCAACTAGAACTAGTACAGAGAATGAAATAGATATGGAATTACCAAAAGACAAAAAAATAATTCTCTTCGATGGTGTATGTAACCTATGTGATACTGTGGTACAGCGCATCATAAAGGCCGATAAAAATGATCAATTTCGATTTATGTGGCTTGGGGCTGATAATGCAAAACACTTATTAGACCTTGTTGGGATAGATCCTTTAAAAACCGACAGTATTGTTTTATTTGAACCTGGTAAAAAACATTATATAGAATCCCAGGCAGTCCTTAGAATTGCTTATCACTTAAGTGGCCCCTACAAATTACTAGGAGTTTTTAAAATCCTACCTAAATCTATAGCCGATAGACTATACCGATTTATTGCAAGGAACCGCTATGGTGTTTTTGGCAAAAAACAAGCTTGCTTATTACCCGAGAAAAATATACTAAACAAATTCCTGTAAGTTTTTAACCTATAAGAAGATAAATTACATATAAATAATCGCTTTTTATTTCCCTTAAACTATCGCAATGCTTATATTTGCGTACTCAAAAAAATTATTCGAATGCATATTTCATACAATTGGTTAAAACAATTCATTAAATTAGACATCACACCAGAAGAAACTTCAGAAATACTAACAGACTTAGGTCTTGAAGTTGAAGGAATTACTCATTACGAGAGCTTAAAAGGTGGTTTAAGAGGAGTTGTTGTAGGACACGTATTGTCATGTACTAAACACCCTAACGCTGATAAATTAAATGTTACTAAAGTTGATTTAGGTACAGGCGAGCCAGTACAAATAGTTTGTGGTGCTCCAAATGTTGCTCAAGGACAAAAAGTACCTGTTGCAACCATTGGTACAGAACTATTTGATCAAGATGGTAACGCATTTCAAATTAAGAAAGGTAAAATACGCTCAGAAGAAAGCTTTGGAATGATTTGCTCTGAAGTAGAACTTGGAATTGGAACAGATGGTTCGGGTATTTTGGTTTTAGACCAAGACTTAGCTCCTGGTACTCCAATGGCTGAAGTATTTAATATTGTAACAGATCAAGTATTCGAAATTGGGCTAACACCAAATAGATCTGACGCAATGAGCCACTGGGGAGTTGCTCGTGATTTACGTGCTGGTCTTTTACAAAACTCCAATAACGAAATACAACATAAAGAATTAATTACTCCTTCGGTAAGTAAATTCAAAGTAGAACAACGTACCTTAAAAATTGATGTAAGTGTACAGGACTATAAAATGGCTCCTCGTTACTGTGGGGTTACTATCTCTGGAATTGAAGTAAAACCTTCTCCGGATTGGTTACAAAATAGATTAAAAGCAATAGGAATAACTCCTAAAAACAATATTGTTGACGTTACAAATTATGTTCTTCATGATTTAGGTCAACCTTTACACGCTTTCGATGCAGCAAAAATAAAAGGTGGAAAAATCCAAGTTAAAACGGTAGAACAAGCTACAAAATTTATCACTTTAGATGGTGTAGAACGCACACTAGATCAAAATGACTTAATGATTTGTGATGAAAACGGACCGATGTGTATGGCTGGAGTCTTTGGAGGACTAAAATCTGCTGTATCTGAAAACACTACCTCAATTTTCTTAGAAAGTGCTTATTTTGATCCAGTAGTTGTTAGAAAAACTGCTAAAAGACATGGATTAAATACAGATTCATCTTTCCGTTTTGAAAGAGGAATTGATCCTTCTATCACAGAATACGCTCTAAAACACGCTGCATTACTTATTCAAAGAGTAGCAGGTGGAGAAATAACTTCAGATATCATTGATCTTTACCCTAAAAAGATTGAAGACCATTCTGTGTTTTTAAATTTTGATAATATAAATAGAATCTTAGGAGAAGAAATCCCTAAAGAAACTATTAAGAAAATATTAGTTACTCTAGATATTAAAGTTCACTCTATGAGCGATGTAGGATTAGGTATCACAGTACCTGCTTATAGAACTGATGTAACTAGAGAAATTGATGTTATTGAAGAAATACTTCGCGTATATGGATTCAATAACATTAAAATATCTTCTAAGTTAAATGCTACTATTTCTAATAGCTCTAGAACAGAAGATCACAAAGTACAAAATATTGTTTCAAATTTACTTGTAGCTCAAGGATTCCATGAAATCATGAATAATTCATTGACTACCCCTACTTACAGCGAACTAAGCGAATCAATAAACTCTTCTTTTCAAGTAGATATTCTAAATCCGCTAAGTTCAGATTTAAGTGTAATGAGACAGACCCTTCTTTTTGGAGGTTTAGAATCTATTTCTTACAATATCAACCGCAAAAGATCAGATCTTAAGTTATTCGAATTTGGTAAGACCTACCAAAAGAAATTAACTTCTTACGAAGAGCATAAAAAATTCTCTTTGTTTGCCACAGGTAACAATGTTAAGCCTTCATGGAATACTAAGGTTAAAGCGGTAGATTTCTTTGACTTTAAAGGACACATTAACGCTTTATTAGCACGCCTAGGACTAAATAAAGTTCAAACAGCTCCAGTACAAAACGATATCTTCTCAGAAGGAATTAGTTATGTTTTAGGAAAAGATACCCTTGTTGAATTCGGTATCTTGAAAAAGAGCATTACAAAGGCTTTTGATATTAAGCAAGACGTTTTCTATGCTGATTTTGAATGGGAAAATATTATGAAAGTACTTAGCAATAAGATTAAGTTCACAGATATTACCAAATACCCTTCAGTTAAGAGAGATTACGCTCTTTTGATAGACGAAGTAGTTACTTTTGAACAAATCCACACTCTAGTAAAACAAGTAGATAAAAACATCATTAAAGACGTTACACTATTTGACTTTTACCAAGGAGACAAAATTGAACAAGGTAAAAAATCTTACGCTATTTCAATTCTAATGCAGGATGCATTAAAGACACTTACAGATAGCCAAGTAGAAAAAATAATGGGTAAAATTAAACACCAATTAGAAAACAATCTTGGTGCTCAATTAAGATAACAATAAAAAGGGAGATTCATTTTTGAATCTCCCTTTTACTTTTTAAGTAGTGTGATATTTTCACGCCTGATATCTTAGGTTATTTTCATCATTGGAAGTAGTTAATATAACTCGATAGCATTTTTATCTTTACCCCTCTTTTTATTCATACCATAATTATTAAGCTACTCTACATTAGCATCCATAAGTACTGCTTTATCTAAAATACCTGGCTCCACTAGAAGTTGATTCATACTATTACTAGAAATAGAACTTTTTAGCTGTATCCACTGCTTTTTGGTGATTTGCTCCTCTTTCCTTGTATAATCAGCAATTCAATAATTGCCTTTTACATTTGCTTGATCTACTAATTCAAAATTAAAGAAACCAACGCTATCTCTCGTTTTGACAACAAAACCTGGTGAATTCTTAAAATTTATCCGGATCATCTAACGCAGAAATCTCCTGGGTAAATCAAAACTTCCATATTCTACCACATAACACACCTTTAGCCTTTTGAATATTAAAGACATTAAAAACATCTCCTTCTTTGGTTAATTCCCATTCTACTAAATCAAGATCTTCTAATACTTGGTAATTGCCAAGTTCAATCTTTTGAAATGTATGTAATCATTTGGTCTAAATCACACAGAAACAAAAACTAACAGAATAATGGACCTTTGAAAGAAATTATATATTTTCATAACAAAATTATTTATAGTAATATCAATAGCGCCCTAAATAAATTTAGAGCATAAGATATCCTCCCACTTTAGTAGGATACACGCTGGATTTCGCTAAATATTAAAATATAACCTCTGCTGGATTTTTGGCGGGTTTTTCTACTTCATTTAGTGGATTGTATAGCTATTTTTGTAATGCAATCTTCACAAACAGGTTTAGTCGTATAAAAGCAACTAAATTCGATAAATGCCAACCAAATTTGGACTGTGCACGTAGCGCTTTTAGTATTAAAATAGTGATAGGTGCTGTGCTAAACATTGCAGAAAAGTAAAATAATACTCTTTGAAAAGCTCATGAGTTCTGTTTTAATTTTGATAACTAACCCAGGTTTTAGAACAAGGTTTAGAAATACCTAGATGGTTTAATCTTGCTGTAGCACAGCGAAAGACCGTTGCTAATATCTCTAACTGAATTACTGCGCGAAAAATGGCACAATAGTATAGATACTAAATAACACCAGCTATCAAAACCTTTCTTTAATGTATTTATCGGTCTGCTTCTCTTTTAGAGTTCTCTTGAATTTTGAGCGATCAAGTTTTGCTATTATTTTGAGAAAATAATGTTATAATTGTCACTAAGAGAGTGATTTTTGGTACGCAACTTAAAAGTTAATTTGACAACCTTAATCTACTCTCTTTTTTGTGTTATTATTTAAACGTTTAGGACGTTATTGATTAATAATCTGGTAATAATTGGCTAGTTATTGTATGTCCTGCTCTTTATACTTTCAACCTATGATGATAGCTTTAGGGATTTTTTTAATGGAACATGTAATCACAGCGTCGTTTTCAAATATATCGATAAATACTAAATCTTGTATTTGTTGATCAGTCTCAAGGAAATTATTATAGATACCACGAATTAAAATATTCTCACGTTCATTTTGACCTAAAAAATGCTCACTCTTTTAAAAAATATAAGACATTTTTTTATTCTATAATTTTCCTCATTTACTTAAAGTTTTATTGTGTTCACACAGGTAACATCTAAATCTTAACAATTAACATCTACTATTGTTCACAGTAAATAAAAAAGGTTGCCTTAAAATATAAGACAACCTCTTTTGGTTCTAAAGGATATACACTGAACTAAAATCCTTTAGGATCTATTAAACGTTTGGGTAAATACTTGACCGAAACGATCTACAACTTCTACTTTAATTTCTTTAGCATCCTCACTTGGGTTAAACACAAACATGTGATCTGTTAAAGAAGGTTCTACCCATTTTCTACGCACAGGTAATTGCGGTCCACTATGTAATTCAACACTTAGAGGGTCTAAGGCTCTCACTTTAGTTAATGCGCCCATTTTGAGTCCGTCTTGGTAATAATGTGCTTTCCACTCAGGATCCCAATTCCAGATATTAACTGCCCAATTCCCCATAAGGTTTTCTGCCTGAGAAGGCTCATAAACACGAAACTGAAAATCTTTATCTTGATCTGTTGCTTTATAATACCAGCTTAGTTCATTTCCTTTTACTTGGTATACTCCATAACCACTAGGAGTTCCATCCACGCAAATAGGCCCACTCCACCAAGCTCCACATACCGTTCCATGACAATGTTCGAATATGTTTGGTTTTATTTGAATGTTCTCATTAAAGTGTGTATGTCCACTTAATATATGAGCATCATAATCGGCTAGAATCTCATATAAATGCTCTCTATTGCTAACCATAGCGCCTAAAGAATTACTTTCAGGATTTCTTAAAAAATGTCCCGTATAAGAAGGAATATGCATCGCTAGGATAACTAAACTTCCTGGTTTAACATATTGTAAATCTTGTACTAACCACTCTAATTGGTCTTCCGATAAATATCCAATATACTCTTTGCCCTTTCCTATAAAAAACACATCATCCATTACCACATAATGCGCCTTACCTTTATTAAAAGAATAATACGTTGGTCCGTACATATCCTCAAAGGTATTGGTAGAAGTCTCATCTGAACGCTTACCTAAATCCGCATCGTGGTTACCAAAAACCTGAAAAAATGGTATTTGGGTTTCTTGTATCCCTTTGTTATAAGAGGCAAATAAATCATGACGATCCCAAACTAAATCTCCACATCCAATACCAAATATTTGGGGATCCAATTCTTTTGTAGTTTTTATTACATCAGGAATTGTTTGATCTAAAAACATTTGAGCTTCATCCGGCTTTTGAATCTGAGGGTCAGCTAGAACCACAAAACTATGATTATCATCCTTTTGCTTACTAGGGGTAAGTTCAAAGTTATAACTGCGATTTGTCTTGGTTTTATCTAAAGTTAAAAACAAATTTGCACTACCATTATCTAACTGTGGAATTTGATAACCGCTAGGTAAACTAATAAATACAAATTCACTTTTAGGATTTGCTTCAAAACTAAATTCTCCTTTCGCATTGGTTTGTATCACACTATACCCATCAGAAACACTTACTTGGTTTAATGGTTTACCTTTACTAGTTACTTTTCCTTTCACTAAAATAGTACCAGAGTTTGATCCACCTTGTTGAGAATCTTCCATTGGAAAGCCTGTTGCACCTTGCACACCACTAACCGTTAGAGCTCCTACTCCAAGAGCCATATTCTTTATAAAATTACGTCTATTGTTCATTTTCGCTTTCTTTTTTAGTTAATTCTGCCACCAAGATTTATAATTGATATTATCAGATCCCATCTTTTGAATTACTTTCTCGTAGTTAGTTTTGTTCTTTGTACGAACATCTAAAGGATATGGGAATCTACTTGGTAAATTTTGTCCATTACCCATTGCTTTTGTAACAGGTAGTTTAGGTAAACCTGTTCTTTTATATTCTAACCATTGTTGGTAATCGTTCATATACAGAGCGTAATATTTTTGCAGCATTATTTGCTCTAAAGTTCCATCATATTTCACAAGTGGGTTATTGAAATAATCTGCATCTATCTCTAAATCATAATAATCCATAGAAGCGTTAATTGCTTTATTGTAATATTCTTCTGCTCCTTGTAAGTATCCTTTTTGAGCTAACTCCACATGGATAAATAAAACTTCACTATAGGTTAATATTGCAGTCTTAGTACTTGGTTCAGCAATGATTCTATTTAAGTTAGATGCTTCATAATCGAATTGAGAATCTGGTCCATCATAAGCACTTGGAATACCTTTATATCCAATATCCACTCTTTCTCCATCAATTATCTTACTAGCTGTACCACTAAAGAAAGCTCTTCTTGGGTCGTTCATATCATTTAGATTATCTATAAAGAAAGCACCCATTTTCCTCCCATTATAGAAATCCTGTACCCTTGACCAAGGAGACACATTAGGTGAAATTCCTGTCATAAATAAAGTAGCCTCTTCTGCTATAGAATTAATGATTGGGTATTTTTCTGGATTGGAAATCATACTAACCATTTTCTGGTAATTCTCAGGCATCTTATTAGTGGTACGAAGCAGTAAACGTAAATGTAAACTGTTGGTAAACTTCTGCCATTTCTTAGAGTCGTTTTCAAATAAAATATCAGGGTAGTAAACATTTGCTCTTGTATGATCATATAAACTGTTAGCTTGTTCTAATAAAGCTAACAAGTCCATATAAACATCTTTTTGGTCATCAAAAACAGGATATAAAATCCCTTGATCTCCTTTGGAAGCTTCAAAGTAAGGTATATCTCCAAAAATATCCACTAAACTAGCACTCATCCAAACTTTTAAAGTAATTGCAATGGCTTGGTAGTTCACTTCATTAACTTCAATAGCAGATTGTTCCATTAACTGAGCGTTTTTTAAATACTTGTAATAAGTATTCCACGCTGCAGAACCTATATTGTCACTTAAATGGTAATGTTGAATACTGGTGGCTGTCGGGTTAGCTGGGAAATTAATAGTGTTTTGCATTAAAAGACTAGTATGTTGCCAACTGCGATACATATTATTGCTAGCTACCGTGTAAATCATCGGGTTTAATAAAGTAGCTGGGCTTATTTCCTGTAAACGGTTTGGGTCATGATTAGTAGATTCAAAATCATTGGTGCAACTAGTACTAAATACTCCTGCCAGCAAAGCTAAACTTGCTACTAATGTGCTTGTTATTCTTTTCATCTGTATTAAAATTCTAATTTTATATTAAATCCATAGGTTGCTGGAGAAGGCATTTGCCCCATCTCTACTCCAGGCATCATTGAACTCCCATTTAAAGCAGCGGTTTCAGGGTCAAAAATAGGGAAGCTACTAAGGGTTAATAGATTACGTCCATACACAGAAACTAGTAAGCGCTCTAATCCCATTTTATTAATTATTTTCTTTGGAAAACTATATTCTACACTGATATCACGTAGTTTGATGTAGGAAGCGTCAAAACTGTTAGATTCAAGATTTGCTCTTCTGTAGTAGGATTTATAATAATCGGCCGGAGCTACCTTTGTAGTATTTGGACTATACGTTCCATCTGTATTAGCCACCACACCATCTCCGATAATATAACCTTGTTCACGTCCATATAAAGTGTGACCTAACTTTCCTTGCTCGGACATTTTGTGGTGCGTTTGAGAGTATACAATTCCACCATAAGAACCATCAATAGTCATACGAAGAGTTAAGTTTTTATATTTAAAAGTATTCACCCATCCTGCAGTCCAATCTGCATAAGCACTACCGATGTACTCAATATCGGTTGAGGCTACTGGAAGTCCGTTTTCTTCATAAATAACCTCTCCTAATTCATTTCGCTTAAACTTAGCTCCATAAATATCTCCGGTTGTCCCTCCAACTTTACCAATAATTTGGGCATTCCCACTAGTGGCAAGTACTTGTTGATCTCCTCCTTCAAATTCCTTAGCTAAGGATAAAATTTGATTTTTATTGGTAGCCCAGTTTAAAATCATATCCCAAGAGAAGTCTTGTGTTTTAACTGGGGTTACGTTAAGCACTAGCTCAATACCTTTGTTTTCAACCTTTCCTGCATTCATAATAGAGTTTGCAAAACCTGTAGCGTAATTAAGAGGCACTACAATAATTTGGTCCTTAGAAAGTGTTTTATATAAAGAAACCTCTAGTCCTAATCTATTTTTAAACATTTTATGTTCATATCCTACTTCGTAACTAGTAGTTGTCTCTGGTTTTAGGTTCTTTGCTGGAAGTCTAGTAGGAGCTGTAGCACTACTACCAAATTCACTATTGTTATAATATAAAGCTGTTTGATAAGGATCTGTACCATTACCTACTCTAGCAAAAGAAAACCTCAACTTAGAATAATCAATAACACTCCCCATATTTAGCATATCGCTTAATATTAAACTGGTATTTACCGAAGGATACATAAATGACCAATTGTCTTTCTCTAAAGTACTAGACCAGTCGTTACGTAATGTTGCATCAACGAATACCATATTTTTATATCCAAAAGATGCCATTCCATATACAGAATTAACCTTCTTGTTTCTATCTTCAACCACCGTATAAGGCTTATCTATTCCATTGGCAAGCATATATACTCCAGGGGTAACTAACCCAGTTACAGAAGCTCTTACACTATGCCATCTACTATCTAACATGTTGGCACCTACAGAGGCACTATAGCTGAAATTCTCTTTGGTATCTTCGTTAAAGGTTAATAGGAAATCAGTGTTGATTTCTTGGAAGTTAATTTGTGTAGTAGAAAAAGACCCTCTACCAAACTTAGATGTATTGTAAGGTCTTCTTTCTTCGCGTTTATCATTACGACTATTTAAAGTCCCCCTAAGCATTAAGGTTAATTTAGGTGCGATTTCTATATCCGTAGAAAGTGCTCCATTTATAGTATTTGCATCCACCGAATTCGTGGTCTCGTATGCAATTAAATAAGGATTTTCTATATAAGAACTAAAAGGGTGAATTTGTTGAGTTTGATTATACCCTTGTTTCCAAATTGGTCGGTACCAATCTAAATCCACGTTAGGATTTTGGAAGATCATAAAGTAACCAATAGTATGGTTTCCATATCCTGTTCCAGGTAAGTTATCACTACTTCTATTAGAATAACTAATACTAGTATTAACTACTACTCCTTTAGAAATCTCATAATTCCCTTTGGTAGACACAGTGGTGCGGTCAAAACCAGTATTAGGCATTATCCAATCATTCTTACTCTTAGAGATAGTTGCTCTAACACTTCCTTTTTCATTACCTCCTGAAAGTCCTACTGTATTTGTAGTAGTTACCCCAGTTCTCCAGAAATCTTTAATATTATTTTTATAAGGTTTCCATAATGTTGGAGCGCTTCCTTGAGCTTCGGTTACTGGATCGTACTGGTAAAACTCTTGTCCTTCAAATTTAGGTCCAAAAGCACTACTGGTACTTCCTGTATTTCCTCCATGCTCGGAAATACCATACGAGTAGTATGGATTTCCGTCTTTATCAAAACTTTTTCCTGCACCTTGACCATATTCATACTGGTAATCTGGCCATTTTTGAATTACATCGAAACTAACATTCGAGCTAAAACTAATTCCAAGACCGTTGCTGTTTCTCTTTCCTGATTTGGTGGTAATCATCAAAACCCCGTTACTTGCTCTAGATCCGTATAAAGCAGCTGCACCAGCTCCCTTTAAAACAGATATACTTTCAATATCGTCTGGATTTAAATCCGCAATTCCGTTTCCATAATCTACCGGGGCATCTACTCCGATATAAGAATTATCTGATCCGTTACCCCATAAATCTCCTCCAACGATAATGCCGTCCACAACAACAAGTGCACCATTGGCGCTTAAATTAATCGAACGATCTCCTCGTAGTTTTAAAATTGAAGAGTTCATTGGTCCAGAATTGGAAGAAATAACAGTAAGACCTGCAACTTTACCTTTTAATTCGTCCGACCAGTTATTAGATCTTGCATTGTCATACTCGTCAGCTGTAATAGTTTGTTGAGAGAAACCTAATTGCTTCTGCTCTCGCTTTATTCCTAAAGCTGTTACTACTACCTCTTCTAACAGGCTATGCTCAAGCTCCATCTGTACTTTTATTTCTTTACCTAAAGTAGCTTGTACTTGCTGGGGTTTTAATCCCATAAAAGAAACATTTAATGTATATTGATCAGCAACAGTTTTTGTTCTAATCTCAAAATAACCTTGCATATCGGTTAAGGCTGTAATGGGTTCTGATTGTAACTCCACTAAAGCACCAGGTAGGCCTTCTCCAAACTCATCTAACACGATTCCTTTTAGAATAGTGGTTTGGTCCTGTGTAACGCCTAAAACATTCTTCGATGCATCGTTTTGGTTTTCACTGCTATTACCAGCCTTGGCAGAGGCACCTGCTAAGATAAAACTTAAACATACTAAAGAAATGTAACTCGGTTTGATTGGTTTCATAATTACTCTAAGGGTTAATACTATTTGTATTTATTATTTATGCAAATCAAGAAAAAATAAATGCAAACAATACTCTTTGAAAATTACCTTTACAATAAGTAAATAACACCAGAATATTAACGCAACCCCCGTATTTAAAAGGTTTTCACTAGATAAAACACTTAACCCAACCACTAATTTACCTTCAAAAACAGCTGTTTTATTATAAAGTATTTTGAAGAATATCTATCAAAATATAAACGAGTAAAAGACACTACATAAACTATTTAGGTAAATCTATTAACCAAGAAACTGTTATTTTAAAAGTAGAAGCAAGAACTTATAAAATGCAGCAAAGGGCATCTATAGGATGCCCTTTGCTTAGTATTAACAATACGTTAACTTAATACAAGTTGTACTCCTATGTAAAGTATACGTTGTGAAAATGAATCGGCAATAACATCGTTTATGGCATTACTGTTAACAGTAGTGATTATTTTTATCCAATAGCGTCCTAAATAAATTTAGGCCATAAGATATCCTCCCACTCTAGTAGGATACAAGCTGTATTTCGTTAAATATTAAAATAGAATCCCCTGTTGGGGTTTTGGTGGTGGTTTTTCTACTTTATTTAGTGGATTATTTAGCCATTTTTATAATTCAATCTTCACAAACAGGTTTATTTGTATAAAAGCACCTAAATTCGATAGATGTCAACCAAATTTGGACTGTGCTCGTACCCCTTATAGTATTAAAATAGTGATAAGTGCTGTCCATATTTGGATTATCCTAGCATTATGTGAAGTCCCAACAAAGGATTTTATGTGTAGAAGTTCTTTAAGATCTTTAAAGAATATCTACACCATTGATCTACTTTTATACAGCTCACTAATTGTATTAGTAGTCCAAGTAAATTGGTTGGTAATTAATTCAATGACTTACTGGTTCTTAGGGTCCCACACAGCTACTGATCTATTAAAACGTGATAATGCCTGTTTTTCGGTAATTCTAACTCGTTAATCGTTTCAAATTTCAAGTTGCCTTTACCTCTAATTACAAAGCGTACTTGTTTACTCTCCTAAAGGTTTAACAAGCTAAAATCATTGTAAAAACGATCAGCAACAATAACGCTACCTTTTAGTAAAGGTATATCGCAAGGGCCTTTATTATTAGCTGTTATACCATCTGTTATGTGGATATAAGCTGGTAGAAGCCCATCAAAATCAAGTAAAACACCCATTTTAACAGCTCCTTTGTTAGTCTTGCATTTACCCCAATCAAAGATACTTAACCATAGAGATATTGTGGTGGAGTCATGAAGTAAAATTTTGGATTTGATACGAAGCTTTATCTGCTTAAATTTTTTTTTTGGGGAGGGAGGGCTGTCCTAAAGATTGAAGTTAAGTAAAATAATACTCTTTGAAAAGCTCATGAGTTCTGTTTTAATTTTGATAACTAACCCAGGTTTTAGAACAAGGTTTAGAAATACCTAGATGGTTTAATCTTGCTGTAGCACAGCGAAAGACCGTTGCTAATATCTCTAACTGAATTACTGCGCGCCAAATGGCACAATAGCATAGATACTAAATGACTTGTAGCTATCAAAACCTTTATTGTGTTTATCGGTCTGCTTCTCTTTTTAGAATCCTCTTGAATTTTGAGCGATCAATTTTTGCAATTATTTTGAGAAAACAATGTTATAATTGTCATTAAGAGACTGATTTTTGGTACGCAACTTAAAAGATAATTTGAAATCCTTAATCTACTCTCTTTTTTTGTGTCTTTTTTAAACGTTTAGGACCCTATTGATTAAAGATCACTTAAAGCCTCAAATAGATATATTATATAATAAATTACTACCGCCATAGCCCTGCCCAATCTAGATCAATAAACTTAAATCATTAGAGCTACTTTATTACAAACTTTTAGTAATTCATTAGCAATATCCAACACACTAAAGACATACTGTATAAATTACTTCTTTATCTTAAACAAAAAAACCGTCCCTATTAAAGGAACGGTTCTTTTGTTATGTAAAAACAAGTTAGGACTAACCTAAAACTTCTTTAACTTTCTTACCTATTTCAGCTGGTGAGTCTACAACGTGGATACCACATTCTCTCATGATGCGTTTTTTAGCAGCAGCAGTATCATCTGTACCACCTACAATAGCACCTGCGTGACCCATTGTTCTACCTACTGGAGCAGTTTCTCCTGCGATGAATCCAATTACAGGTTTTCTGTTTCCGTCTTCTTTAATCCAACGAGCAGCATCTGCTTCTAATTGTCCTCCAATTTCACCAATCATAATGATTGCCTCAGTCTCAGGATCATTCATTAATAATTGAACCGCTTCTTTAGTAGAAGTTCCAATAATTGGATCTCCACCAATTCCAATAGCAGTTGTAACTCCTAATCCTTCTTTAACTACTTGGTCAGCTGCCTCATAAGTTAAAGTTCCAGATTTAGAAACAATTCCTACAGTTCCTTTTTTAAATACAAAACCTGGCATAATACCAACCTTAGCTTCCCCTGGTGTAATTACACCTGGACAGTTAGGACCAACTAAACGACAATCTCTATCTTGGATGTAAGCATAAGCTTTGATCATATCAGCCACAGGAATTCCCTCTGTAATACAGATAATAACTTTAATTCCCGCATCAGCAGCTTCCATAATTGCATCAGCAGCAAACGCTGGCGGTACGAAAATAATAGAAGTATCTGCCCCTGCTTTCTCAACAGCATCTGCCACTGTATTAAACACTGGACGATCTAAATGAGTGTTTCCTCCTTTACCTGGAGTAACTCCACCAACAACATTTGTCCCGTATTCAATCATTTGAGAAGCATGGAAAGTACCTTCACTTCCAGTAAACCCTTGAACGATTACTTTTGAATTTTTATTTACTAAAACACTCATGATTTTGTTTTTTATTATTTATAACATAGTTAGACAAAAATAAACAATTCTAGAGAAGAATAAAATTTTTTCTTGGTTAACTACATCAGGTTCGATTAATACTCATTTTACTTGCTAATAAGCTACTGCTAAAACATCCTAAGACGCAAAAGGTTCTCTTAAATAGACTTTACTTTTTCTAAAATTGTAGGAATTTTCTTTATGTTAGCTAACTGCTTTAACATATCGCGAGATTCCTGAGCTGGGTAACCAAAGTAAACTTTACCACCAGCTAAAGATTTAGAAATACCAGATTGAGCTAAAACAACTGCTTTGCTTCCAATGGTAATGCCACTAGCACTACCTACTTGTCCCCAAAGAGTAACTTCATCTTCAATAATTACACAACCCGCAATACCACATTGAGCAGCAATTAAACAACGCTTACCAACCGAGGTATCATGACCGATGTGAACTTGGTTATCAATCTTAGTACCTTCTTGAATTAGAGTATCTCCTGTAACTCCACGGTCAATAGTACACAAGGCACCAATTCCAACGTTATCTTGAATAACAACTCTACCACAAGAAATTAAAGGATCGAAACCTTCTGGTCTTTTTTTATAATAAAATGCATCTGCACCCAAGATACTACCTGCAGCAATAGTAACGTTATCACCAATAATGGTACCGTCATTAATAACTACATTGGGATGTATAACACAGTTTTTACCTATAACTACATTATAACCAATAAAAACATTTGGTTGAATAATAGTTCCCTGACCTATAACTGCATCTTCTGACATAGCCACTTTTGCAGGTTTGAAAGGGTTAAAAAATGTGGATAACTTATTGAAATCTCTCCATGGATCCTCTGAGATAAGCAAAGCTTTTCCCTGTGGACATGGAACATCTTTATTAATTAGGATAATACTAGCATTAGAATTTAATGCCTTATCGTAATACTTAGGATGATCAACAAATACGATTTCACCAGGTTGTACCACATGAATTTCATTCATACCATATACCGGAAAATCAACATCGCCTACAAAATCGCACCCAATAATTTGTGCGATAGTCTGTAAATCTTGAACTTTTGCAAAACGCATAGTCTACTCTAATAAAAGTTATTTATTCTTTAATACGCTCCATGTAATTTCCAGAAGCAGTATCTATCTTAATTTTGTCTCCTTCGTTAATAAATAAAGGAACGTTTACTGAAGCACCAGTTTCTACTGTTGCAGGTTTAGTCGCATTCGTTGCAGTATTACCTTTAACACCAGGTTCTGTGTAAGTAACTTCTAAGATAACTGAAGCTGGCATATCCACAGATAAAGGAAGTTCAGTATCAGTATTGATTTGAACCATTACCATTTCTCCCTCTTTTAATAAATCTGGAGCATCTAAGATATCTCTTAATAAAGTAATTTGCTCGTAATTCTCCACATTCATAAAGTGAAACTGATCTCCTTCTGGATATAAATATTGAAACTTATGTGTCTCCACACGAACCTCATCAATTTTGTGCCCTGCAGAAAAAGTGTTATCTAATACCTTTCCGTTTGTTAAACTTCTCATTTTTGTTCTAACAAAAGCAGGTCCCTTTCCAGGTTTAACGTGTAAAAACTCAACGATTTTATAAATATCATTATTAAATTTAATACATAAACCGTTTCTAATATCAGCTGTAGTTGCCATTTTATAATTGTTTTTTATTTATTAATATATTCCTGAATATCCTCTCATAATCCCTCGCGAAGAATTACGGATAAACATGATTATTTCATCTCTTTCTGGAGTAGCCTCCATTTCAGTTTCGATGATCTCTAAAGCTTGTGCTGTATTGTATTTCATTTGGAATAAAATACGGTAAATAGCTTGAATTTCACTGATTTTCTCAGGATTGAATCCTCTACGACGTAAACCAACAGAGTTGATTCCAGCATAAGAAATTGGCTCTCTAGCCGCCTTAATAAAAGGTGGAACATCTTTACGAACTAATGTACCTCCAGTAATAAAAGAATGAGATCCGATGGTGCAAAATTGATGAACTGCTACTAATCCAGCTAAAATAACATAGTCCCCAACAGTTACGTGTCCGGCTAAAGTACTGGAATTAGAAAAAATACAGTTATCCCCAACGATACAATCGTGAGCAATATGACTATAAGCTTGAATTAAACAATTTTTCCCTACTACAGTTTTATATCTATCTCTGGTTCCTCTATTGATTGTTACGCACTCTCGAATAGTGGTATTATCTCCGATTTCTACTGTCGTGATTTCTCCTTCAAATTTTAAATCTTGCGGATCAGCAGAAATTACACTTCCTGGAAAAATTTTACAGTTTTTTCCAATTCTTGCACCTTCCATGATTGTTACGTTTGATCCAATCCAAGTGCCTTCGCCAATTTCAACATTATTATGAATTGTTGTAAATGGCTCGATAACAACATTACGTGCTATCTTTGCTCCCGGATGAACATATGCTAAAGGCTGATTCATACTTATTCTATATTTGGTTTTTTTGAAATTTGAGCCATTAATTCTGCCTCTGCTACTATTTTACCATTGGCATAAGCATACGCTTGCATATGACAAATTCCGCGACGAATAGGTGTAATTAATTCTAATTTAAAAATTAATGTGTCCCCTGGTATAACTTTATTTTTAAATTTAACGTTGTCCATTTTCATGAAGTACGTTAAGTAATTTTGTGGATCTGGAACAGTACTCAATATAAGAATACCACCCGATTGTGCCATTGCCTCACAAATCAAAACCCCTGGCATAACAGGTGTTCCTGGAAAATGACCTACAAAGAACTCTTCGTTCATAGTAACGTTCTTTACTCCTACTACGTGGGTTGGAGACATTTCCAAAATTTTGTCTACCAATAAAAATGGTGGACGGTGAGGTAAAAGCTGCATGATTTTCACAACATCCATTAAAGGCTCTGCATGCAAATCATAGCTTGGTACTTGATTGCGTTTTTCATCGCGAATTATCTTAGACATCTTCTTAGCAAAGGCTGTATTTACAGCATGCCCTGGTTTATTAGCAATAATCTTACCGCGAATACGAGTTCCAATTAAAGCTAAATCCCCTATTACATCTAATAATTTATGTCTTGCAGCTTCATTAGGAAAATGCAATGTTAAGTTATCTAAAACTCCATTAGGTTTAACAGTGATCTCTTCCTTATCAAAAGCCTTTTTCAAATGCCCCATTGTCTCTTCTGATATCTCCTTATCAACGTAAACAATAGCGTTATTTAAATCTCCACCTTTAATCAATCCATTAGCTAACAAAGTTTCTAACTCATGTAAAAAACTAAAAGTCCTAGCCTGAGAAATTTCCTCCTTAAAATCGTGTAAACTTTTTAAAGTAGCATTTTGTGTTCCCAATACTTTTGTACCGAAATCTACCATAGTAGTTACTTGATAACTATCACTTGGCATTACAATAATTTCACTACCTGTTACCTCATCTACATAAGAAATAACTTCCTTAACAATGTACTCTTCTCTATCTGCATCTTGTTCTACTACACCAGCTTTCTCAACTGCTTGAACAAAATACTTTGATGAACCATCCATAATTGGAGGCTCAGAGGCATTTAACTCTATAATTACATTGTCTAAATCACATCCAACAAAAGCAGCTAAAACATGCTCTGTTGTCTGTACGCGAACACCTTTTTTCTCAAGGTTTGTACCGCGTTGCGTGTTTACTACATAATTAGCATCCGCTTCAATTATAGGATGACCCTCTAAATCCACTCTAACAAAAGTGAAACCATTATTAACAGGAGCTGGCTTAAGTGTCATCGTTACTTCTTGACCTGTATGAAGACCTACTCCTTTTAACGTTACTTCGTTTTGGATGGTTTTTTGTTTAACCATAATTAATGTCTTTAACTATTTATAATAGAATATATATGATAGATTAATTTAAATTTTCTTTTTTAATTCTTTTACTTCATCTACAATCTTAGGTAGATTTTTAAAATGAATAAAAGAGCGCATAAATTCATTACTAGGCATAGCAGGGGTTCCCTGAACTACTCCATTATCAGGTATACTTCTGGTTACTCCAGTTTGTGCTTGTATCTTAACATTATCCCCGATAATAATATGTCCTACAATCCCGACTTGTCCACCAAACATACAGTTTTCACCAACTTTAGTTGATCCTGCAATACCTGTTTGAGAAGCAATTACTGTATTTTGGCCAATTTCAACATTGTGAGCAATTTGAATTTGATTATCCAATTTAACCCCTTTTCTGATAATTGTAGATCCTAATGTAGCACGGTCTATAGTGGTAGATGCGCCAATTTCTACATCATCTTCAATTACAACGTTACCTGTTTGTGGTACTTTGGTATAAGAACCATCTTCATTAGGTGCAAATCCAAATCCATCGGAACCCAACACACTACCTGAATGAATAATACAGTTATTACCTATTTGCGTTTCTGAATAAATTCGTACTCCTGCAAATAAAATAACATTATTACCAATAACTACGTTGTCTCCAATAAAACAGTTAGGATATATCTTTACATTATCTCCAATCTTTGTATTCTCACCAACATAAGCAAAACTTCCTAAGTATAGATCCTCTCCATAGCTAACTCCTTTAGAGATAACGCTAGGTTGTTCTATTCCTGTTTTGTTTAGTTTAACTTGATTATAGTAATGTAATAATTTAGAGAATGACTTATAAGCATCTTCTACCTTAATCAAGGTTGCTTTCACTGGATGCTCTGGTTGGAATGTTTTATTTACAATAACCACAGAAGCTTCTGTGGTATAGATGTATTGAATATATTTAGGGTTAGCTAAGAAACTTAACGAACCTTCTTTTCCTTCTTCAATTTTAGATAAGGAACTAACTTCAATAGTAGGGTCCCCTACTATTTCTCCTTCTAAAACCGATGCGATTTGTTCTGCTGCTATTTTCATTACGGCAAAAATATAAAATATAATTGAAATTTAAGGCTCTAAAGTGCTTTTTGGGTAACAAAGCAAATACTTTGTTACAGGTTTGCTGAGTGCCTTGAGGTTTAATTGATCCGAAAGACTAAGTATATCTGTTAAGTTTCCATTTTTCTTTAAAATCATAATTGGCTCTTGTTCTCGACTATAGGCACTATTTTTAACCTTTCCTTTGAACACAAAATAATTAATTGCCTCTTTGCTAAGATTAAATTTTTCAGCAACTTTTGTTTTCTTTTTTGCCAGTTTTTCTGTTAACTCTTGTTTATCACTAATAAGCTCAACTTGTAATAAATCACGATTTATAATCATATTGCTCAATTTAGACAGGATAAAATCATCATGAAACTGCCAAGACTTCAAAGCACCTAAAATATCAGAATCATCTAAAAGGGCAAATTTATCTAAGGCTATGGTATCAAAATCTTGGGCATCTACCTGATTTTCTAAAAAAAACAACAGCGATTCACTAGCCCATAAAGACACTTTCTTTTGAACTAGCTCCTTGGCTCTTTGCAAAACCCGAACCAGAATCATCTCAGCACAGACGCTAGTCTTATGCAGGTATGCTTGCCAATACATTAAACGTCTTGCCACTAAGAACATTTCAACAGAATAAATCCCCTTTTGCTCCACTACTAAGGCATCCTCTACCACATTTAACATCTGGATTAAACGCTCTGAATTGATATTTCCCTCGGCTACTCCGGAGTAAAAACTATCTCTTTTAAGATAATCCATTCTATCCATATCTAACTGACTAGAAATAAGTTGAAGCATAAATTTTCTATGATACTCCCCTTTAAAAATCTTAATAGCCAGATCGAGCTGTCCATTAAACTCTTTATTGAGTCTATGCATAAAGAACAAAGAGATATCCTCGTGCACTACCCCTTCCACGATACTGTGTTCCATGGCATGAGAAAAAGGTCCATGGCCTATATCGTGCAATAAAATAGCAACATATAAAGCAGTTTCTTCTTCACAGGAAATCTCTACACTTTTAAAGCGCAATACCTGTACAGCTTTCTGCATAAGATGCATACAACCAATAGCATGATGGAAACGAGTGTGATGAGCTCCAGGATAGACTAAATAGGAAACCCCCATTTGAGAAATCCTTCTTAAGCGCTGAAAATAAGGATGCTCTATTAAATCATATACCAAAGAATTAGGTATAGAAATAAATCCATAAATTGGATCATTTAAAATCTTTAATTTATTTACTAGTGCCAAATGTATGATTTTTAATCAATTGAATACAAATATAGAAAAATATACAAAAATCGCGCCCTATTTTACTAATAAAGCGCGATTTATATTGTTAATGCTAATCTTCTAAATCAATCTGAAAAGAATCTAAAAAAGCAATTGTCTTTTCAATATCATAGTGTAAAACACGATCTTTTTCTACAAAACTTACCTCTTGCCTATAAGCATTTAAGAATGCCTCTATAAATTCACTAGAGCGAAGTGGGCGTCTAAAGTCAATTGCTTGAGCTGCATTTAAAAGCTCGATGGCTAAAATTCTCTCTAGGTTTTTTACAACTTTTAAAGCTTTAGTAGCAGCATTAGCTCCCATACTAACATGATCTTCTTGTCCATTGCTAGATACGATACTATCCACGCTACTCGGGGTAGCTAACTGCTTATTTTGACTAACAATACTCGCTGCGGTATACTGAGGAATCATCAAGCCAGAATTCAGTCCTGGATTAGAAACCAGAAAAGCAGGCAGCCCCCTTAAGCCTGATATCAATTGATAGGTACGTCTCTCGGATATACTTCCCAATTCTGCTAAGGCGATACTCAAGAAATCTAATGAAATAGCCAATGGCTGTCCATGAAAGTTTCCTCCTGAAACAATGACATCTTCTTTGTAGAAAATATTTGGATTATCGGTCACTGAGTTAATTTCAGTTTTAAATACACGATCTACATAATCGATTGCATCTTTTGATGCGCCATGTACTTGTGGGATACAACGAAAAGAATAAGGATCTTGAACATGTTGTTTTTCTTGAGAAATTAACTCTGATCCTTGTAAAATATCATTAAAAAACTGCGCTGTTACTATTTGTCCTTTATGAGGGCGAACAAAGTGAATAAGCTCATTGAAAGGCTCTATCCTACCATCAAAGCCCTCTAAAGAAATAGCTCCAATTAAGTCAGCTAAATAAGAAAGTTTCTTAGTCTTCATTAAGATATAACAGCCATAAGCACTCATAAACTGAGTTCCGTTTAACAAAGCTAACCCCTCTTTACTTTTAAGCCTTATAGGTTCCCAACCAAATTTCTGCAACACCTTACTAGCTGGCTGGCGAAAGCCTTCAAAGTAAACTTCACCTTCTCCTATTAGTGGAAGAGTTAAATGGGCAAGAGGAGACAAATCTCCCGAAGCCCCTAGAGAACCTTGCTCATAAACCACGGGTAGAATATCGTTATTGAAAAAATCCACTAATCGCTCTACAGTCTGTAATTGGACTCCGGAGTTGCCATAGCTCAATGACTTTATCTTTAAAATAAGCATCAAACGAACAATCTGTTCTGGTACAATATCTCCAGTGCCACAGGCATGTGATTTCATTAAATTCTGCTGTAAATCAGATAATTGATCCGAGGGTATTTTCACATCACACAAAGACCCAAAGCCAGTATTAATACCATATATCGGGTTTTGTTCTTGTTGCATTTTATTATCTAAATAGTCTCTACAATTTACAATATTTGCTCTAGCCTCTTCGGATAATCCAATCTTTGCACAATCTAAAATTTCTTGTAGCGTGCGGATTGTCAAAATATTTGAACTTATATAATGTATATCTTCCATAATTGTTTTTGGTTGTTGTTTTGGTTGTTGTTCTTATTGGCTGTAATAATTGGTGAGTTTCAAGGCAAATTATCTGGTAAAAATCAAAGTATCTTTTTGACTTAATTCTTGGCTGAATCTATAATTATCCAAATCAAATCCTTTTAACTCCTCTATGGTTTGTACATTTTGCTCAAGGATATATCTAACCATCAAGCCTCTGGCTTTTTTGGCAAAAAAACTAATAGTTTTCAACTTGCCATCTCTTAACTCCTTAAATTCAGGAGTAACTAAATGTCCGTGTAGAGTTTTTTTATCAATTGCCTTGAAGTATTCATTACTAGCTAGATTAACGATGAGCTCCTGGGCAATTGTTTGCTTATTTAAAGCCTGAGCTAAAATAGGCCTCCACAATGCATATAAATCCTTATAAGGACCAATGGCTAATTTAGTGCCCATCTCTAAGCGGTAAGGCTCAATACTATCCAAGGGCTTTAAAAGACCGTATAGCCCAGATAAAATACGAAGCTTATCTTGCAAAAGATCCCATTTATCCTCTGATAAACTATATGGATCTAAACCTGTGTAAACATCCCCATTAAAGGCGAAAACAGCTTGGCGAAATTCTTGTGTATTACTCTTTATTTGATCAAAAGTTCTATCTTGATTTCTTTGCCAATTCAATTGAGCTAAGGCAGGTGAAATTTTCATTAATTCCTGTAATTCTGCAACAGATAACTGCTTTAAAACACTCTGGATTTCTTTGGCCTTATTTAAAAACTCAATACTTGAACTTTGCTGGGTTGGTACAGCAGTGGTATAATCTAAGCTCTTTGCCGGAGAAATTAAAATCTTCATATAATTGTATTTTTATTGCTATTCAAATATAGGATAAGTATTTAAAATAGCCTAGTGAAAAACTACCTCCCCTTGATCCTAGCCCATAATTTTTTAAGCATTTTAACGCCATCTCTATTATCTTTAGCTACCTCAGTAATTTGCAAATCCCCTTGCTTAGAAGCCACTATAGCATAACTAAAACCAAATTTAGGATCTTGTATATCATTTTTCAACAAACCAAATCGCAAATCATGGAAGTACAACGTATCCTTTTTTTGCTCGATTATATAATCTGCTTCACTTAAAGCAACTAATCTTTTAAAATCAGGGTGATTCTCTATTGAACTAGCTAAATTATGGTTCTTCTTATAGAAAGTAAATATAGGCTTACTTTTGTCTAAAAAGGAATAATCTGAGACATAGAAACCAGTTTCACTTTCAATAATGGCATTCCAAAGAATAATATTCATTGCCGATGGCTTTACTGTTATCTTTTGCCATTGTAGCTCATTTTGTTGCAACTGATCTTTAAACTTGTAATACACCACAGCTTTTAATCCAAGTGCAAGCAAAAGATAAGCGCTACTAATTACGATACCCAAAGTGTTGTAATACCTTCTTTTAGGCCAATTATCTTTACAAAGTGCCGAACGAATCAAAAAATATAAAAAAACAATAGTATACAAAGGATCTATTACAAAGATGCTCTTCAGGGCAAAAGAATATGGCAAAGGCCAAAATAGTTGTGTACCCCAAGTTGTAAAGACATCTAGTAAGGAATGGGTAAGTAATCCCAAAAACATAAGCCAATAGGCCTTAGAATAGCTCAAAGCGTTTTTTCTCTCTATCCGATATACAACATAGCCTAATAGAAAAGAGGCCACTGCAGCAAAAAGCACAGAATGAGTGATGGTACGATGAAACTCCACCGCACTTAAATGATCTGTAAAGCCAAGAGCTAATACATCTAAATCAGGTATACAACCAGCAATTGCACCATAAAGCAAAGCTCTGTTTTTTAACTGCTTACCAGCCACTGCATTACCAACAGCTGCACCTAATACAATTTGAGAAATGGAATCCATAAATAACTAATTTATTGGCATAAAAAAAACTGCCCGAGAGCAGTTTTAGTATTTTGTTGTTTTAAAACACGCCTATAATTCTTTGAAAATAGTGTGCATTAAGCGTTTTTTATCGTTGATACTTTCTTCTAGAGAAATCATTGATTCGGTTCTATAAACTCCTTCAATATCATCAATCATGTAAATAACCTCTTTAGCATGACGAGTATTTTTTGCTCTAATTTTACAAAAAACATTAAACTTACCAGTAGTTACGTGAGCCACCGTTACAAAAGGAATTTCATTAATTCTCTCTAATACAAATTTTGTCTGAGAGGTATTGTGTAAGAAAATTCCGATGTACGCGATAAAAGCGTATCCTAACTTTTCATAATCTAATGTCAAAGAGGACCCTTGTATAATTCCTGCATCTTCCATTTTCTTAACACGTACGTGCACTGTACCGGCAGAAATCAAAAGTTTTTTTGCAATATCTGTAAAAGGAACTCTCGTATTATCAATCAACATATCTAAGATTTGGTGATCGATTTCATCTAAACGAAATTTACTCATAAATCAATTTTTTTATCTAATTCTAAATCTATAATTCTGTACAATAATACTAAATTAAAATTTCATTTGTTTAAAAAATCACAAATTTTATTATTTTTTTAGTAAAATTTTAACCTCTTCCCGTGAAATACTTATTACTTCTTCAAGGTTTTTATTTAAACACTCTTCTTTATCTATATTTTCACCTCTAAAAACATATAAAGATTTCAAAGATAGGTGGGCAAATTTAGTTTGTTTTTTGCAAATATCCACAACAATAGGATAAAATTTAAGATTTTTATCTACTAACACCTCTTTATATTGAACATTTACAATATAATGCTCTTGGGTGCCTAGGTCTACTACATTTTCAAAAGTGATATCCGTGAAATTCTTTTGATTCTCAGCTATGGCGTGGTACCCATCTAAGGCTTGGGTTAAATGACTACCATTATATAAAGCATCCAAGGCAATCAAAAGACTTTCAAAAACAATACCACGGGACTTCTCTCTTTGGTAATCTTTGGGGTAATGTCCGGCTTCAAACAACAAAGTAGCAATACCTTTACTTTGACAGTAATCCCCTATGCAATTTATATTAAAGCTATCGTCAAAGCGCCCCACATATCCAGGCACACTACCGCATAGCTCTGTAGAGATCTTAGCTATAAGCTGCATGGCTAAAGCCCGATTAGCATTAACCTGCCTAGTTATATCGTAAGAAGGAGCCAAAAATGAAATAGCAGCAACTCGCCCACTTTGCCCCACACCAAAAATACTGCGCTGATCGTGTAAGTTAAAAGCATAATGAGGTTTAAAATCTTCTAAGAATGTTCTAAGTATTTGACTCTCGATTTGACTAAGGTCAACACTATCTCTGTTTAAGTCAACATCCAGAGCATTGTTCCTTGTGTAGTGATAAGCTCCATCTGGATTTAAAATAACTATAATTTCGATAGTAAAGAAACTCTCCCATTTTTCTCTTAGCAAACAAGTAGAATTATTTAAAAAATACAACAAGTCTAAAACTGCCTTTGTTGTGGTAGATTCATTACCGTGCATTTGAGACCACATAGCCAACTTTAAATCACCATGTCCAAAACTTACCTTTTTAATTGGTCGGTTCTCTGGACTTATTCCTATCTGCTCTACCTTAAAGTAATACTTTAACTCCTTAAGACTATCTTCAATACACTGCTGAGTAACCCAGCGGCCTTGTACTCGGGGATCCCTATAGGTGTCTTTAATTTTTTGGTAATCCATACAATGGAATTTTAAGTTGATATTACAAAAGTAAAAACATTTTTTTTCACTTTTGTAAACTAAAAGATATTTAATTTGTTTACAAATGTAATTACATTTGTAAACAAATATTAGAATCAATACTACAATAGGCTTAATAAGCTTAAAATTAATTATAACTTATTGTTTTCCATTAATATAAATAACACTACTTAAAGATAAACTTTAAAGTATATTAAATATTTATCGATTTCTAGCATCTACATAGAGTATATTTTATTACATTTGTAAACCACCTTTTAAAAAAAAACAAGGATTTTAAAAATTTTAGCCATGGATAACTTTATAGAAAGATTAGAGTTTTTATTAGACAATTTTGAATACTCTGCCTCTAGTTTTGCAGACAAAATTGGAGTACAGCGCTCTAGTTTATCCCATTTATTATCTGGTAGAAATAAGCCTAGCTTAGATTTTATCTTAAAAATAGATCAAGCTTTTCCAGAGCTTAGTCTTACTTGGCTTTTAAAAGGTGATGGGTATTTTTTACAAAACAGTGAGTCCCCTATTTCTAAGATCACACCTAATAGCTGTGAAAATTCTCTGCAAGAAAACAAGGCTAATGAGGTAGAAATATCACAGGTTAAAAAACAAAAAAAGACCAAAAATAAATCCGATGATCCAATAGAAAACGCATCAAAAAAACACGACTCTTCTAATAGTATAGCATTGAAAAATTTTCCTCTAACTGACAATATTCAACAAATAGTTGTCTTTTACACCGATGGAAGTTTTAAAAGTTTTGAGCCTAGATAATTTGTCACAGGCTATTTTTATTTGTCTAAATACATCTTATGCCCTAGAAAGGCATTATCTTTGATTTTAGCAAAAAGATCTGTTATGTTTAAAAAAATCATTAGCTACTTTACCCCCGTTATAGATAAAAAACTCTCTTCGAAAATAAACAATCAACTACAACTGACTTGGAAAAAAGGTAAACTTACCTTAGATTCCAAAAACACCAATTATTCCTACGGAGAACTTCAAAATATTTTAAGAGAAACTTTAAACTATATCGGATACCATAAGATTAGAAGCTTTGAAAGAGTACTTGTATTAGGGCTAGGGGCTGGAGGTATTATCCAGACTTTGCGCCACGATGCACTTTATAACAATACTATCGATAGCGTTGAACTGGATCCACAGATTATTTCGATTGCCAAAAAATACTTCCAACTAAATGACTTTGGTGAAAATCACCATATCCATTGCATGGATGCATTTGAATATGTACTTAGATCCAACAATAAATATGGCCTTGTGGTAATTGATATCTTCATTGATTACACTATGCCTGATTTTCTATTTGAACAATATTTTATCAAACACTTATTAGACATAGTTGACATTAATGGTTTTATAGTATTTAACACCATTGTTATTAATAAGCAGCAAGCCCTGCGAAATAAGGACTTTACAAAGTTATTTGACCCCAAAAAATACTCCCTAAGGCTCTACCCTGGCTCTAAAACAGCAAATGAAGTCTTCCTGATTAAAAAGCTACACTAAAAATCCACAAGAGTTGTATCAGATAACTTATATTTGCATAAAGCACACCCTTTACAAGACATTATGATAGAATTAAAGAAAGTAAGTACAGATAAAGAAATGAAGGAATTTGTAAAATTTCCTTTTCAACTATATAAAGACAACCCATACTGGGTTCCTCCTATTATTAAAGATGAGATAAAGAGTTTTGATGCAAAAAACGATATATTTAAATCTGTTGAAGTAGAATTCTACTTAGCCTATAAACAGGCTAAAGTAGTAGGAAGAGTAGCTTGCTGTATTAATTGGACCGAAGTTAATGAGCTTCACAAACCAAAAGTTAGATTTGGCTGGTTAGAAATGATAGATGATGTAAATGTAACCAAGGCTTTATTAGATAAAGTAGAAGAGTTTGCTCAAAAACACAAAATGCAGTATATAGAGGGACCAATGGGATTCTCTAATATGGACAAAGCAGGAATGCTAACTTTGGGTTTTGATCAAATCGCAACAATGATTGGACTCTACAACCATCCCTACTACCCACAACACCTTGCTTCTTTAGGATTTAAACCAGAGGCTGAATGGATTGAATACAAAATAGACATGGGAGCTTACAATGAAGAAAAGATAGAGCGCATGTCTGGTATTGTTCAAGATAGATACCAGGTAAAGGTACTGGAATTTAAAACCATTAATGAGCTTCTTCCTTATGTGGATGAAATGTTTGCTCTTTTAAATAAAACCTACGCCGACTTACAGAGCTTTGTACCTATAGAAGACTTCCAAATCGAGCATTACAAGAATAAATACCTACAATTTATTCATCCAGATTTTATTTGTTGTATAATGGATAAGGACAATAAAATGATCGCCTTTGCCATTACCATGCCTTCTTTCTCTCGAGGGTTTCAAAAGGCTAAGGGAAAATTATTTCCTTTTGGTTTTCTACACCTTCTACAAGCCATGCGTAAGAACAACCATGCAGAGTATTATTTAATTGGAGTAGATCCTGAGTACAGAAGCAAAGGAGTTACCGCCATTATTTTTAAAGAGATCTATAAGAGCTTTACCAAGCACAAGATCCAAATCGTAGAAACAAATCCTTTATTGAAGGAAAATAATAAAATTCAACAACTTTGGAAAAGTTTGAATCCCGAGATACACAAGGAGAGAAAAACCTACCGAAAAGATATTGTTTAAAAAATATTATTCCACTTTGCCCTAGTAAAATAATTATTTACTAGGGCATCTTTTTTAAGCACAAAGAGATAACTTTAAAAAACACTACCCCAATATTCCAAGGGCATAAAACAGAGCTTAAAGACCTTTAAAAAGATCTAGTAAAGTAATCTATTATGCTTTATTGTAGTACTATATTTGCTACATTTGTAAAAACACACCCATTTATATGAAAGGAATTATTTTAGCAGGAGGAGCAGGTACAAGACTTCACCCTTTGACTTTAGCCATCTCTAAGCAACTTTTACCTGTTTATGACAAACCGATGATCTACTACCCTTTATCGGTATTAATGCTTGCAGGGATAAGAGAAATCTTGGTTATCTCCACTGTAAGAGACCTTCCTTTATTTGAGCAACTCTTAGGAGATGGCTCCTTATATGGTATTTCTTTATCTTATGCTGTTCAAGAAAAACCTCAAGGTATTGCCCAGGCTTTTTTAATAGCAGAAGATTTTATTAAAGACAGCGAGGTATGTCTTATATTAGGAGATAATATATTTTATGGCAATGGTTTACAGAAAAAATTACAACAATCTGTAATCGATACTATAGAAAATCAACAAGCCACCGTTTACGGCTACACGGTAAAGGATCCAGAACGATACGGAGTTGTTAGCTTCAATGCAGAAGGAAAGGTTATTGATATTCAAGAAAAACCAAAAAAACCTAGTTCTAATTTTGCAGTGGTTGGTATTTATTTCTACCCAAAAGATGTAGTTGCAAAAGCCAAGACCCTGACTGCTTCTTTAAGAGGTGAATTAGAAATTACCGACTTAAACAATCTATACCTTCAACAAGACAACCTAATGGTCCAAACCTTAGGAAGAGGCTTTGCTTGGCTTGATACGGGTACACATGAATCTTTAGTGGAGGCTACCGAATTTGTAAAGGCCGTAGAGAATAGAACCGGACTTAAAATTGCTTGTCTACAGGAAATTGGTTTGCAAAACAATTGGCTAAGCAAACAAGACCTAGCCAAACAAATCCAAAACAACACCTCAGAGTACTATAAGTATATTAAAGATATTGTAGAGGCAAAATAATTTCTTTAATCAATCCTACTGGCATAATTAAAAATCGCATCTCAAGAAAAGATAAAATAAAACACTTTTACCCCTGGTATTGCTCCTGGTAATACTTTTGATATTCTAAGGAAGTAACTTGGTTTAACCAATCTTTATTTTCAAGATACCAATGTATGGTTTGGGCCAAACCAGTCTGGAAATTTACCGTGGGATTCCAATCCAACTCTTTTTGCAATTTACTGGCATCAATGGCATAACGACGATCATGACCGGCTCGATCTTTAACCATTTCTAACAAAGATAGACTATGGCCAGGCTCATTGCCCAAAAGCTGGTCTACTTGTTTAATAATTTGCTTTACCAAGTCTATATTACTCCACTGATTAAGCCCACCTACGTTATAAGTCTGGCCCAGTGTTGCTTTGTGAAAAATACAATCTATAGCTAAAACATGATCATGGACATAGAGCCAATCTCTAATATTTAATCCATCTCCATAGATTGGTATTTTTTTTCCTTGTAAAATATTGTTAATACACAAAGGAATAAGTTTTTCAGGAAATTGATAAGGACCATAATTATTAGAGCAATTACTAAGAACTACAGGAAGACCATAAGTCTGGGCATAAGCACGCACGAAATGATCACTACTTGCCTTAGAGGCCGAATAAGGAGAATTTGGATCATAGCTAGTATGCTCGGTAAATAATCCCTTTTCACCTAAAGTACCATAGACCTCATCGGTGGAAATGTGATAAAATAACTTATTGGAAAAATCACCTTTCCAGTTTTCTTTGGCTGCCTGCAATAAGTTAACTGTACCCATTACATTTGTAGTTACAAAGCTAAAAGGATCAGAAATAGAGCGGTCCACATGACTTTCTGCAGCAAGGTGAATCACCCCTTGAAATCCGTAAGTAGAAAACAATTCTTGGATAAGGGAAAAATCTCTTATATCTGCTTTTATAAAAGTATAATTCGGCGAAAGTTCGATGTCTTTTAAATTAGCTAAGTTACCAGCATAAGTAAGGGCATCTAAATTATAGATATGATAATCTTTATAAGTAGTTACAAAATGACGTACCACATGAGAACCAATAAAACCAGCCCCACCAGTAATTAAAATATTTTTCATAAATCCATTATATCACCTTATTTTAAAAAAATAAACAAGGTATTTAAATTAACTCTTCTTCAAATTCAAAGTCCTACTCAAATATAACACAAAAAAAAGACCTCCTATCTCTAGTGGTCTTTTTTAAATATTTTTTTAAGGCTTTATTAGCTATTAAGCATAACAGGCATCACTAACATAGTTACAAACTCTCCTTCTTCTAAACCATCTACTGGAGTTAAAATACCAGCGCGATTAGGAAGTGACATCTCCAATAAAATCTCATCACTTTGTAAGTTGTTTAACATCTCTAATAAGAAACGAGCATTAAAGCCTATTTGCATATCATCTCCTTGATAATCACAAGTTAGACGCTCATCTGCTTTATTCGAGTAATCTAAATCTTCAGCAGAAATATTAAGCTCTGTTCCAGCTACTTTTAAGCGAATTTGATGAGTAGTCTTATTTGCATAAATGGCAATACGTCTTACGCTATTTAAAAACTGCACTCTATTGATTAATAACTTATTTGGATTCTCTTTGGGAATAACCGCTTCATAATTTGGATATTTCCCATCGATTAAACGACAAGTTAAAGTATAATTATCAAAATTAAACTGAGCATTGCTCTCATTGAATTCTATAACCACATCCGAACCAGAACTCATCAATATATTCTTTAGAATATTCAATGGTTTTTTAGGCATAATAAAGCTAGCCTCACTATGGCAAGTAATATCCGTTCTAGAGTATCTTACTAATTTATGGGCATCTGTAGCCACAAAAATCAGACCATTAGGAGAGAAGTGAAAAAACACTCCTGACATTACAGGACGTAAATCATCGTTTCCTGCTGCAAAAATAGCCTTGCTAATAGCAGTTGCTAATACCCCAGCTGGAACTTCTGTCTTAGCAGGATCTTCTAACGACTCCGCTTTAGGAAACTCATCCCCTTGGGCATAGGCCAATACATATTTACCTACATCTGAACTAATTTCTATGGTATTGTTTTCCTTTACCGAGAAAGTCAGAGGTTGTTCAGGAAACGTTTTTAAAGTTTCCAACAACAATTTAGCAGGAACCGCAATACTTCCTTGACTAGTTGATTCTATCTCCAAAGTAGCAGACATGGTTGTCTCTAAATCAGAAGCAGATACTCTTAAGATATTATTATCTAATTCAAATAAAAAATTATCTAAAATGTGTAAGGTATTACTGCTATTGATTACACTACCTAAAACTTGCAATTGTTTTAACAAGTAGGAACTCGATACTATAAACTTCATATTACAATTATTTAATACGTAAAACTGCTTGTACAGCTACAAATATATTGGATTAATATTAATAATAAAAGCAATTATACACTACTTTTTAACTAATTTACTTTTTCGAAGCACAAAAAACACTATTCCAAAAAGTATAACTATCACAATTGGAATTGTTAATGCTAGAATCTGAATATACGAATAATTTTCATAAATTTTCATTTTATCTAACATAGGCATTCTAACTTCTTTTGTTCGCACCGATAAAAGGTTATTATCTTGGAGTAAATAGTCTACGCTATTGCTTAAAAACTCTTTATTTCCATAATAATTATTAGTCCATTTATCATAGCCTAGTTCTAAAGGAATTCCCTTAGAATCAAACTGATTTCGAATCATATCTCCATCGGATAAGACTATCATCTTATTAAATGGGCTTTTTTGCTTTACATTTTCCATGGAAAAAGGAAAAACTCTATTGGCATATACCGAGGTGAATTCTCCTTCTAACAATACTGCTAAAATATACTTCCCTTTTCCTTGATACATCTCTGGGGTGGTCTTTTCTTGAAGTACATCTAGGGAGATCTCCACAGGAGTACCTACCGTTGTGGAATATATACTACTTTGAAGCAAAACAGTTTTTTTAATATCATTTTTCAAAGTATCCATTGGACTGGTAAAGTCTAATTTTACTCCTTCTAAATTCTTTACAATTGGATGCTGTGACCCCGGATATACAAAGGGAGAAAATTTCCATACAAAATCATTGTATATAGTTTGACTTCCTACAGATCCACTAGCTATTTTAATAGATGTTCCCATTTCATCTTTAACTAGTACTGGATTAAGTCTGACCCCGTATTTAAACATCATCTCCCCTAAAGACTGCTTATTAGCAAAAGCCAACGTACTACCATTTTTTCTGATACTATCCATATGGGCTTGCACCGGATCTAAAAGCCAAAGACTCTTTCCTCCATTAATTATAAACTGATCTAAAACTGCAATTTGCTCGTTAGAGAAGTCTTGGGTAGGTTTTGCAACAATAATTAAATCAAAGGGATCCAGGCCTTGTAAGGCTTGTACTGGGCTTTGATTCTCTAAGTCAATGGTATAGGAGGCAATATTATATTTCTGACTCATATCCATTAAAAAATCTGCCATTTCCATATCGGGTAATTCTCCATTACCTTTGATTACGGCTATATTTTTAAACTCCGGACTCGTTACTTGATTAATTGCTCGTATTAGGGAATATTCTAAAGTCTGAACCGACTCAATAACACTTTGCTCACTTGTGGCTCCCATGCTATTCTTTAATAACTGCACCTTAGCGGCCTTATCTCCACTAGAGACTATGGCCCAAGGCAATACAATACTCTGGGTTTGACTTCCCTTGTCATTTACCATTAAAGACAAAGGCTTAATTCCATAGGAATAAAGCTCCTCTAGGGTTTGGTTTTGGTCCTGTCCTGGTTCATTTAAAGGATCTAAAAACTGGAATTTTATATGACTATTATGCAAGGCAAACTCCTCTAACATTTGTCTGGTTTCCCTTTGTAAACGGCTGAATTCATGAGGTAAATCACCTTGTAAAAACACATCGACCACTACACTACTTTGCACCTTTTGTAAAACTTGTAAAGTAGATGATGAAAGAGTATATCTTTTATCGTTTGTTAAATCCCACCTATGGTAGAGTACTCCACCAAGTAGATTCCCAAGGACCAATACTACAATAATCAATAGTAATGAGCGTAGATTATTTTTGGTATACTTATTCATTATTTGCGCAACATTTTTACTTTAAATACACTAAGGGCTAAAAACAAAATGGTTATAGAAGTGAAATACACCAGATCTCGAGAATCAATAACTCCTTTACAAATACTTTTAAAGTGATACTCGACTCCGAATTTCTCTATTTCTAAAGACCCCGTTAAAACAGCTATTTGCTGTATTCCAACATATAAAAAACCGCATAAGACAGCTCCTAAAAGTAAACAAACAATAGCGTTATTACTCAAAGTAGAACAAAATATTCCTATGGCGCAGTAACTAGAGGCCAAAAATAATAATCCCAAATAAGACCCAACTAAACTAGCCACATCCATCACTTGATCTTGTTGGATGTAATCTTGTAAAATCCAAATGTAGATAAGGGTTGGAATAATTGCCAAGACAACTAAAAAAAGAGCTCCAAAGAACTTACCTAAAACTATTTGCCATACACTAAGAGGCTTGGTAAGTAAAAGCTCTATGGTACCTTGCTTTATTTCATTGCAGAAGCTTCCCATGGTAATACTGGGAATAAGGAAGATAAACACTAGGGGTGCTAAAAAGAATAAATTAGATAAATCAGCAAAACCATTATCTAAAATATTGTAATTTCCAGGTAAGAACCAAAGTAGTATACCACATAAGACTAAAAATACCACTAAGACTAAATAGGCAGTAACGCTACTTAAAAAGGAACGTATTTCCTGTAAACAAATTGCTTTCATCTTCTTTAATCTAAAGTTACTTTTTTGTCTACACTCCAAGCCTGGGCTTTTTCTTTAAACATTTGCTTAACAAAAGGCCATACTTGCTTAAATGTCTGGGAATATCGGTAATCCTCTAAGGCCTTTTCATCCTGCCAATAACTGTAGGTAAAAAATATACTAGGATCTTTTTTATCTTGGTATAATTCTAAAAAACTACAACCAGGCTGATTTCTTACCACTTGTTTTATTTGATCGAAATAAGCAATGAATTGATCAACCTTTTCTACTTGTATACTTAATTTTACGATTCTAACAAACATCTTTATTTTATTTTTTGAGTCGCATCTTCTGCTTTAGTAAATGCGATACAGATATTATCGTGAATTTGAATATTCATTAAGGTTCTTGGAGAGCCTCCAGGGGTATTTGGTCGAGAATAAAAGATACCTATGGTCAATAAATCCAGATCATTAAATACGGCGATGAATTCGCCTGCTCTTTCTTTTAAAGCATGGGTATCACTTGTATTAAAATCAGAGAAGTAACGATTAATACGTCTAATGCGATAATCCTTTACAATGATCTCAAAATCTCTACCCTTAGAGATTCTATCAAAATCCGCTTTAGAAATATTACTTACTAAGTTTCCAAAAGAATCTTCATATACCATTTTACCAGTAATGATATCCTTTGAAAGCTCCAAGGAGTCACCTAAGCGATTTAACATAGTTAATTCCTTAGTAAGCTCTCCTATTTGGTCTAATTCTTTATTTTCAAATAATTGATATGCACAGTATACAAACAAATCATTACTGCCCATATGGGCATTAAAGGGAATAAAAGCCGCTGTGTATGTGGCTTGTTTTTTTAAGAGTTGCGTAAGTATACCATTGTCAGCCGTAATAAAATAGTGTCCCTGATACAAAAGACACACCGCTTTGGTATATTGATTAATAACAGCATCCACAGCAATGATATGTACGGTTCCCTTTGGAAAATTACCAAAGGCTGCCGCAATTACAAAACCTGCCTCTTCTAGGTTATAATGGGATATCTGATGAGATATATCCACTATAGTACAACTTGGTATATTGGAGTATATTTTTCCTTTTAAAGCCCCTACATAGTAGTCCTTGTATCCAAAATCTGTAGTAAGAGTAATTATCCTTTGCATTTTAATTTTTCAATATATTTTTTAGAAGAATGGATTATTTATAGTAGATTTGATTTACAAAATTAGATTATTTTTTTTAATTAACTCTCATTAGTATTGAACGAAAGAACAATTGAACTAGCTAATTTCAGCCCAAAGGACTTTTGGGGCCCTCAAGACATTCATTTAAACCTACTTAAGAAACTATATCCTAAATTAAAAATAGTTTCTAGAGACAATTTTATAAAAGTTTTTGGCGATCCTGAAATTTTGGACCAATTTGAAATTCGCTTTGAGCGATTAGTAAAATATTTTGTCCGTTATAACATAATTGACCAGAACGCCATCGAGCGTATCGTTTTGGATGACAATCCTGAATTTATGCATCCAAAAGACGATATACTAGTACATGGAGTCTCAGGTAAACTTATCAAGGCTTTAACTCCAAACCAGCACAAGTTAGTGAAAATTGTGGAAAAAAACGATATGGTTTTTGCCATCGGGCCCGCTGGAACTGGAAAAACCTACACAGGAGTAGCCCTTGCGGTGAGAGCTTTGAAAAACAAGGAGGTTAAAAAAATCATTTTAACTCGTCCAGCAGTGGAAGCCGGAGAGAATTTAGGTTTTTTACCCGGGGATATGAAAGAAAAACTAGATCCTTATATGCAACCTTTATACGACGCATTAAGAGATATGATCCCTCCCCAAACCTTAGAAGATTACCTTTTAAAGGGAATCATACAAATCGCTCCACTAGCCTTTATGAGAGGAAGAACCTTAGATAATGCTTTTGTAATCTTAGATGAGGCCCAAAACACCACTCATTCCCAAATGAAGATGTTTTTAACTCGTATGGGGAAAAATGCAAAATTTATAATCACAGGTGACCCCCAACAAATTGACTTACCTAAAAAGGTATCCTCTGGATTAAAAGAGGCTTTATTTATTTTAAAGGATGTAGAGGGAATTGGCATGCTGTTTTTAGATGATAAAGATATTGTAAGACATAAATTAGTCAAACGCATAGTAGCAGCTTATAAAAAGCTAGATAATCGTCCAGATACAATGACCATTGACCAAATAAAAGAAGTGGAGACCAAATAATGGACTCCACTTCAAAACAAATATAAAAACTTTTAAACTAAATATTATACGTTGTAAATATCTCTTATAAAGGTAAGCTTAAGTACATCTTGCTCGTACAAATAAAGGATGTCTTCTTGTATAACATAGCGATCACAAGTATCCAAGACAGCTAATAACTCTTTCTCTTTTCTATAAGTATCCGTTACATATTCTGGAGATAATATAATTTTAAATGCCACAGAATCTCCTTGGCATCGAATATCTCCATAGATCATATGATTACCTCCACTACCAGAGAAACTACGAGTATTTATATCAATGCAAATCAAAGGGATTTGATCAATACCTAACTCCTCAATACGCTTATCTTCATAGGCTTGAAAAACCCAGTTACCAGACAAAGTCTCATCATATAGGTAATGTCCGTAACAAGCAAAATCACTTGTATTTTGTATATTACCCTTAGAGATACTCACCGCTACTGAATGGTCAAAACGACCATCTAAATAACTTTGAGCCGTCTCGTCTTCGTATATTACTATGTCAATAGAATCCGTCTTATTCGATGTACTATATACTCTACTCTCACCATCAATCAAGGGCTCTACATAAGGAAAAACTATTTTTTGATTAGGTTTAGAACTAGAGTAAACTATTCCCTTTTTTCCAATAGAAATACTTTGCAGAGTTTCTTGATCCATTGCTTTGAAAAAAGTTCCTGCTAAGTCATTCTTATTTAATAAATCGATATGCTTGGTGGTGGTGTCCTTGCTCTTATTTTTATTTTCTTGTTCAGTCCCACAAGACGGGAACAAAGAAACAGTTAATGCCAATATCATATATTTAATTGTTTTATTTACTTTCCCTTAAAAAACTCATTGAAGCATTTTTTTGGGAAAACCACATTTAAATTTCTTAACTACTGTGTTATTTTACTCTTTGCAAAGATAATCTTAATCACCTTATTTCAATACACATTATATAAAAATTAAGATTATAAACGTTATAGTTTTACTAAAATCGCAAAAAATCACGCAAGCAACATTTAAGATACATAAGTCTAAAAAATCTGTTTTACGTCCCTATATTAGAATCTCAATTAACATAAACACTCTAAATCAGAAGTAAAACTCAAAAAAAAAGAAAATAAGTTTACACTAATTATTTAACAATAATAAAATAAAAAAAATAAACTATATATAACTTAAATAAACTTACTCTAATAAAGTAAAGTTAAACTAAAAATATATCGATATATCTTCAAAATCCAAAATTTAACAATTACACGGTTCTTGATCCCTTTACTTTAACAGGATTCAGGTACTACGGACCATATTGTGTAACTATACAAAAAGCATGCAAAACTACAGGTCAATAAAATATAATCCATTAGTAGAGTTTTTTACTAGCCCAGTTAAGCACATCTATATATAGAATACTTCTTCGGTAATACCTATTGTTAAACAATGCTTTTGCAGTAATAACATAATTCTCTAAGACCTGTTTTTGTTTATCGGGATAAGAAGTAATCAAACCGGCAAATAAATCCATTAATACATCGTGTATAGGAGTTCTATTTTTCATTTTAGCCACCAAGAGTCTATTTTGAGTCAAGTACAGTTCATAATTGTGATCCAAACCTGATTCAAATTGAGCCATCAAGGATAATATTCTACTATGAAACAGCAGATCCTCTTGTACAGCATAGGTAGTATTATTTAAAATCTTATTGGTAAAGTTCAAAGATTCTTCGTAATTCTGATAACCAAAATGCACTGCGGCTACTTTAAAGTACAGCACCAAAAAGTGATGCTCATCAATCACATTACTATACTCCTTTACTCCTCTTTGTAGATGTTTAAGAAACAGCAAGTTTCCCTTGTAGGAATCTGCTATAATTTCCCTGTTTAACTTATTATTAAATTGTAGTAAAAATACAATAGAATCAATATTGACACTTTGTGGAAAATCACCACTATTTAATACCCCTTGAAGTTTTTTATCCCAAGAGTCAAAGCGATTAGGACTCTTAAAGAGAAGAATTAGTTTAAATAAATAGGAATTGCCCTTTAAAAACCAAATAGGGTTATTTACAATCATATCCGGATGATCATAAAACAACTCTACCCATAGACGCACAAACTTATAAGCGCTATAATAATCCTGTAGCAAAAAACAGCGCCATACATGAGTTTTATAATACCATAACCTTTCTCGAAAATTTAATTGCTCAGGGTCAACTTGAATCATTTGGCTCTGGAATAAATCGACTATCTTTTGTTTTTCCTGCTCATTTTTGGCATATCCTGAGGTCAGTAATTCACTATAGAGCTTTAGGGATAAATTAGATAGTTTAGTGGAATAGAAATTCTGTAAACTCAACTCTTGACTCTGCTGTATTAGCTCGTCTGCTCTACCGGAAATACTTCTTGTAATATACTGAGATTCAATAACTTTCTCAAGTTCTATAATTTCTAACGCTACTGCTTTCTCTTGTTTTTCAATAGCTAAAGCCTTGGCTTTATCCAGAATCTTTAAACCCTGTTTATGCAAGCCTTTTTGATATAATATAGTAGCAAAATCCAATTGCTCTCTAATTTGAATGCGAATATTCTTTTTACTTGGATTCATACGCAAACTAACTAGAATATTGCGGTACAAATTTGCTTTTAAATTAGATAGTTGTGCCTTTGAAGTAATATTCTTTTGCAAAATCACCTTTTCACAATAAGTATCCATCTTATCTAAAAGGTTAAAAAGAGACAAGAATTTAGACTCGCTATTGTTTTGAATACGGTTTACATACACGGTAAATTGCCTTTTCTCGGATCTAGACAAGGACTTAATTAACACAAACAAAGAATCTTTACTATAATTTGACATTGTAATATTTTTTAACATAACTAACTGTATATAAGTAAAATACAATGCTTTAGTAATTCTATTGGCATTGTAATAACTTATTAAAAGCATTCTCCAGATTCAAACAATTCTTCACTTTTGTTGTAAAGCAATTTAAATCCAAGATTATGCAGACCAAAAAGATTGAAATTTTTGATACGACCTTACGCGATGGAGAACAAGTACCAGGTTGCAAGTTAGATAGACAACAAAAATTAAAAATCGCACAAAAACTCGATGAACTCGGAGTGGATGTGATTGAGGCTGGTTTTCCTGTTTCTAGTCCTGGTGATTTCGATTCTGTAGTAGCCATATCAAAAATAGTAAAAAATGCTAGTATTTGCGCTTTAACTCGTGCAAATAAAAAAGATATCGAAGTTGCAGCTAGATCTTTACAATTTGCTAAAAAACCTAGAATACACACCGGTATTGGTACTTCTGAATCACATATTAAGTATAAATTCAATTCTACGCCTGAGCAAATTATTGAAAAAGCAGTTCAAGCGGTTACTTATGCAAAAAACTTTGCAGATGATGTGGAATTTTATGCCGAAGATGCCGGTAGAACCGATAATGCATTTTTGGCCACCATATGCCAAGAGGTTATTAAAGCGGGAGCTACCGTTTTAAATATTCCAGATACCACCGGATATTGCTTACCTGAACAATATGGTAAGAAAATAAAATACTTGACACAAAATGTAAAAGGAATAGAAAATGTGATTCTTTCCTGTCACTGTCATAACGATTTAGGTATGGCTACGGCCAATACAATTCAAGGAGTAATTAATGGAGCCAGACAAGTTGAATGTACAATAAATGGCATTGGAGAAAGAGCAGGTAATACAGCCTTAGAGGAAATCGTAATGATCTTTAAACAACACCACGAGCTTGGATTTCATACCCATATCAATACTAAGATGCTAAATGAATTAAGTAAGCTTACCTCCCATGTTATGGGAATGGTAGTTCAGCCCAATAAGGCTATTGTAGGTAGTAATGCCTTTGCACATAGCTCGGGAATTCATCAAGATGGAGTAATTAAAAGAAGGGATACCTATGAAATTATTGATCCAAAAGAGGTAGGTATAGACCAATCCTCGATTATTCTAACGGCCAGAAGCGGAAGAAGCGCTCTAGCATACCGATTCAAAAATATTGGATATGATGTAACTAAAAATGAGCTTGACGTACTTTATGATCACTTTCTGCAAATAGCAGATACTAAAAAAGAAGTCAATGAACAGGATCTAAAATACATTTTACATCAATTTAATTATCAAGGAATTAATTACAGCTCCCTTTAGGAATTATGAACAAACAACCAAGAACATTATTTGATAAAGTGTGGGACTCCCATGTAGTTGACACCATTGAAAATGGTCCACAAATTCTATATATTGACAAACATCTAATCCATGAGGTAACCTCTCCTCAAGCCTTTGATGAGTTAAGAAGCAGAGAGATTCCCATTTTTAGACCAAAGCAAATCCTAGCTACAGTGGATCACAATGTACCCACTACTAATCAAGATAAACCCATAGTGGATCCCAATAGTAAATTACAAGTAGATCAACTTTTGTTAAACTGTCAAAAAAACAATATTACCCTATACCAACTAGGACATCCCTACCAGGGAATAGTACATATTATTGCCCCTGAATTAGGCCTGACCCTACCGGGAACAACAATGGTATGTGGAGATAGCCATACCTCCACTCATGGAGCCTTTGGTAGTATTGCCTTTGGAATCGGAACCAGTCAAGTGGCTCAAGTATTTGCTAGTCAATGTGTTTTGATGAACAAACCTAAATCCATGCGTATTACTGTAAATGGCAAATTAAATCCCAATGTACAAGCCAAAGATGTTATCCTTTACATTATATCTGAACTTGGTACAGATGTGGGAACGGGATATTTTTGTGAATATGCCGGTGAGGTATTCCAAAACATGTCCATGGAAGCAAGAATGACTGTTTGTAATATGAGTATTGAAATGGGAGCCAGAGGAGGAATGATTGCTCCAGACCAGGTCACTTATGACTATTTAAAAGATAAAACATTTTCGCCTAAAGCACAGCAATGGGATAACAAATTGGCATACTGGAAAACATTACCCACGGATAAAGATGCCATCTTTGACAAAGAATATTTCTTTGATGCAACAAAAATTCACCCCATGATAACCTATGGAACTAATCCAAGTATGGCAATTAATATACATCAAAAAGTGCCAATGCCATTAGACACTACTCAAGCAAAAGCTTTAGACTATATGGGACTTAAGGGAGGAGAATCTTTAGATAGTATTGGAGTTAACTATGTTTTTATTGGGAGTTGCACCAATGCTAGAATAGAAGATTTTAGAACAGTAGCCTCCTATATAAAAGGAAAGCAAATAGCCTCTAATATCAAGGCTTTAATTGTACCTGGGTCTCAACAAGTTGTTAAACAAATTCAACAAGAGGGACTAGAGGAAATTTTTCATCAAGCAGGTTTTAAAATAAGACAACCTGGTTGTTCGGCATGTCTGGCCATGAATGATGATAAAATTCCCTCTGGGGAGTATTGTGTTAGTACATCGAACCGAAATTTTGAAGGACGACAAGGCCAAGGAGCCAGAACACTTTTAGCTAGTCCCTTAACAGCAGCTATTGTAGCGGTAGAGGGTAAAATTTCTTATCATAATTTACAACAACATGCAAGCACTAACTAATATAAAATCTAGGGCTGTACCCTTAAATTTACAAAACATAGATACCGATCAAATTATACCAGCCAGATTTCTAAAGGCAATTAGCCGTGAGGGCTTTGGACAAAATCTTTTCAGAGATTGGAGATTTGATGGCCAAAACCAACTTAAAAAAGACTTTGTGCTTAATGATTCTAACTATAGCGGACAGATCCTAATTGCAGGTAATAATTTCGGTTGTGGAAGTAGTAGAGAACACGCGGCATGGGCCCTTAGTGATTATGGATTTAAAGTAGTAATTAGCAGTTATTTTGCAGATATTTTCAAAACAAACGCACTCAACAATGGACTTGTACCAATTATGGTTACACCAGAGGTCTTAAACTATATTTTTAATTATATAGACCTAAATCCACAAGCTGAATTAACTATCGACATCAAAGACCAGAGCTTAGAGCTGGGTCAAAAAAAAGTGTTTTTCGAACTTGACCCTTATAAAAAGATATGCCTTTTAAATGGTTATGATGACATTGATTACTTGGTGAGCAAAAAACATTTAATACAAGACTTTGAAGCCAAAAGAAAAGACCAATAACACCATAAAACAAAAACTATGAAAAAATATAATATAGCAGTGCTTCCCGGAGATGGAATAGGTCCCGAGGTTATTCAAGAAACTACTAAGGTGTTAGATATCATAGCTACTCATTACAATTTTGAACTACATTACCAATATGCCGCTATTGGCGCTATTGCTATTGAACAAACAAATGAGGCCTTACCTGAGAAAACTCTACTGGCTTGTAAAAATGCTGATGCTATTTTATTTGGCGCTATTGGAGATCCAAAATATGATAATAATCCAAAAGCTACCATTCGTCCAGAACAAGGTTTACTAGCCCTAAGAAAAGCTCTTAATATATCTACTAATATTCGTCCAGTTAAAGCCTATAAGGCTCTGTTAAATAAGAGTCCTTTAAAAAAGGAAATTATAGATAAAACCGATATGGTAATATACAGAGAACTAGTCAGCGGTATCTATTTTGGAGATAAACTTACTAGTTCAGATGGATTAAGTGCTAGTGATGTGTGTAGTTATAGTTTTAGCGATATTGAACCCATCACTCATTTAGCTTTTCAAGCTGCAATGAAAAGAAATAAAAAACTAACCTTAGTTGACAAAGCTAATGTTCTAGAAACCTCTAGGTTATGGAGAAAAACTGTACAGCTAATTCACAAGCAATATCCAGAGGTTGCTTTAGATTTTGTTTATGTAGATAATGCTGCAATGCAATTAATCTTAAACCCTAAAGCTTTTGATGTGATATTAACCGAGAATATGTTTGGAGATATTCTTTCGGATCAAGCTAGTGTAATTGGCGGATCTATTGGTTTATTACCCTCTGCATCTATTGGAGATAAAAATGCTTTGTTTGAACCCGTTCATGGATCCTATCCTCAGGCCAAAGGTAAAGGGATCGCTAATCCCATTGCCTGTATTTTATCTGGAGCGATGTTATTGGATTACTTAGGTCAAAATAAAGCAGCAAAAGATATTCAAGAAGCAGTAAATCAATGTATTAAAAATAAAATACTTACTCCTGACTTAGAGCCAAATAAAAACCATTCAACCATAGAAGTAGGACAATTCATTAGGAATTACATTCAATGTAAAAATAATAAAAATAAATATTTAGAAAATATTACCCTGGGCTCTTCAACCATTATATAACGCGTTAATAGCCCCTTTTTTGATCCCCATCAAAAGTATGTAATTTAGTTTTTTTGTAGTAGTGTAGAAAAGGCCTGTTTTGTTAATAAAACAGGCCTTTCTCATACTTTTATTTTTATTTAAATACCTTCTATAGGATGAATATATATAGGGAAATTACAAGAGTTGGCAATAAAACACAATTTATGTGCCTTTTGATGTAAATCCATTATCTGCCAAGTACTAAGGGGATTCTCAAAAACAACTTGTGGATATAGATCCACTTGCTCTATCTTACCACTACCATCGGATTGCAATTTCAAAGTAGCCGTGCTATTATCCCAATATTGTAAAACTTTATAGTCCAATTTTTGGCAACAATATAAAAAGCTCATCATATGGCAAGAGGTTAAACTACTTAGTAGTAAATCTTCTGGATTATATAAAAAAGGGTCTCCCTTAAAAGCTTTTGCAGCAGATACCTCTAACACAGGTTTATCCAAAGGAATCACCTTGTGATTTTTAAAGCTTTTAGGAGCTGTATTTTCCAATGCACTCCAGTGTAAAGAAGCCTTAAAACAATGCCTATTATCCTTCATAATAGACCTTGTTTATTTATTAGCTATTGCCTTGCGATATAAATCCTCATATAATGGTAAAACATTATCAATTTTAAATCTCACAGCTATTTCTTTAGCTCCTTTTTTAAACTCTTGCAACACTTTGGGGTCTTTTAGTATTTTCAAAGAATTACTTACCATATCCTCAACATCGCCCACTTGACTTAAATAACCCGAAACCCCAGGTACGTTCACCTCTGGTAATCCTCCTGTATTACTAGAAATAACAGGTACTCCCATAGCCATGGCTTCTAAAGCAGCTAAGCCAAAGCTTTCCGTCTGTGAGGGAAGAAGGAATAAATCGGAGTGAGCCAAAATGCGATCGATCTCATTGCTGTTACCAAAGAAAATAATCTTGTCATAAATACCTAATTCTAAAGCTAAACGCTCAGCTTTTTCCTTATCTGGTCCATCTCCCACTAACATTAACTTAGAGGGAATTTGTTTTTGAATACCATCAAATATCCTGACCACATCCTCTACTCTTTTTACCTTTCTAAAGTTACTGATATGAGTGATAATTAATTCATTTGGCAAAGCCATGGCGCCTCTTTTGCACTCAATATTTTTCTGATCCACTTCTCTAACTTCGATAAAGTTTGGAATAACGTGTATTTTCTTATTTATATCAAATAAATCGTAAGTACTTTGCTTTAAGCTTTCAGAGACTGAGGTAACCATATCGGAATGGTTTATACTAAAGCTTACAGCCGTTTTATAATTAGGATGATTTCCCACTAAGGTAATATCTGTACCATGCAGAGTTGTAATCATTGGTAATTCTATACCTTGTTCTTTAAGCATTTGCTTGGCCATATAACCAGCATAAGCATGCGGAATAGCATAATGCACATGTAGAACATCAATTTTAAACAACTTTACCATATCTACTAACTTACTCGATAAAGCTAGCTCATAAGGCTGATAATGAAACAAAGGGTATTCTGGAACATTTACCTCATGGTAATAAATATTTGGATTTAACAATGCCAATCTTACCGGCTGACTATATGTAATGAAATGAACCTCGTGGTTTCTCTTAGCTAATTCTAAACCTAGTTCAGTGGCAACAACACCACTTCCTCCAAAGGTAGGATAGCAAACAATGGCGATCTTCATATGTATAAAACTAATTTATGTGTTTAAATATAATCTTAATATTGCTAAATTGTGTCTTAGAAGAATATTAAAAAAATACTATAACCTTTATTTAACAATGGCAATGGAGTAATTAGGCAGGTTTGAAGATAACTTATAAATAATTTTACCTTACTTAATATCTATCTCCTCTTTGTATACTTTACTGTAAAATACTATCGTAAATTACCTCTTGAATATTTTCTCTAATATTGTTCTTAGACAATAAATTCACAGAAGAGTCTGGATAGGTTCTATTTGATAAAAACACATACACAAGATTCTGCTCTGGGTCAGCCCAAGCCATTGTCCCGGTAAAACCTGTATGCCCAAAACTACTAGAAGAAGCCTTTGGACTAACTGGTCCAGGATCACCTGGAAGTTGAGGTTTATCAAAACCGATTCCTCTACGACTACCCTTATTACAGTTTACACAAGTATTAAAGACATCGAATGTTTCGCTAGAGAAATACTCTTTCCCTCCATAAGTTCCCTTATCAAGATACATCTGCATTACTTTGGCAACATCAGTCGCATTTCCAAATAAGCCTGCATGTCCGGAGACTCCCCCTTGCATTGCAGCAGCCATATCATGCACATAGCCTTGAATGGTGGTATATCTGTAATAGCTATCTTTTTCAGTTGGCGGAATTTGACTCACATCAAACTTTCTAAGAGGTAAATAAGTAAGCTCACTAGCTCCTAATGACTCATATAATTCGTGCTCTACCACTAAATCTAGACTCTTACCATAGGTTCGCTCTATATATTCTTTTAACAAAATAAAACCTAAATCACTGTATTTATAAGCTTTTCTGGGAGATAGATTACTATTTGCAATACGATCTAGCATCTCTTTACTATAATCCTTTCTTATAAATAAATTCTCAGAAACCTGATCTTCAAATCCTTTCGTTGCAAAATTCTTATAATAAGAAGGGTCTGGCTTTTGATTTTCGTCTAAGGTCTGTTTATAAAAAGGAATCCAAGGAGCAAGACCTGATTGATGGGTTAGAAGTTCACCAAGAGTGATATTTCGTTTATCGGTGTAATTAAACTCTGGTAAAAGAGTCGATAAAGGGGTCTGTAAATTTATTATTCCTTTATCATATAATTGCATTATCACAGGTAAAGTAGCTAAAATTTTGGTCAAAGAGGCTAAATCATATAAATCAGTGTTTTTCACCTCTACACTTTTTTGATAATCGTGATAACCAAAGCTCTTATTGTAAACAATCACTCCATTTCTAGCTACCAAAACCTGAGCACCTGGGGTATACTGCATGTGGATAGCGTGATTAACTATACTATCAATCTGCTTTAATTTCTCTTGATCCATTCCCTGGCTAATAGGTGTTGCGTTTCCCATTCGATGCATAGTATAGGTCTGTATTCCAGTTCCCACTGGGTAAATAGCATTTATACTCACTGGTAATTTACCTGTAGCTCCAATGGATCCGAAAAGTACTTGAGCTGCACTTTGTCTGGCAAACTTATTGTTCTGATAAGCTTGAACAACACCGTCTAAGGCTTGAATATTAGAAAGAGTAGACAAAGCATATGTTTTGGCAAAAGAAACCAATACTGTCTTATGTTTTTGAGCAATTTGTTGAATCAAATTATTATAATGAGCAGAATAATTATGATTTCTCCATGGATTATCAACCTTGTGATAACCAATAATAACCAGAGAGTATTTATCTAATTCATTGATTTGATTTTCCTTTACAAGACTCACTTCAGCAAACTGTCTTAAATCTTGTAAAAACCCTTCTTGGTAGTCATCCCCTATTTGCAAATAAGCAATATGTTGGTTTTCTAAATTAGAAATAGGCAGAATATCTTGTTTATTCTCTATTACCGTTATAGCTGCATTATATAACTGTTCATTGAGCTGGTCATATTTAGCATCATTTAAATCTTCATACAACCTATCTGTTTCTATAGGGTTGTACTTGGTAAGACCAGCCTTATATTTGTATTGCAAAATCTTTTTAACCGAATAAGCTAAACGCTCTTCGCTAATTTTCCCCTCCTTATATGCCTGTTTTATTTTACTTGCACCCAGGGGAACATTCTCAGAGAAAAGCAATAAATCATTCCCTGCTAAAAAGGCGGCTAAATCAACCTCACCAGGTTTACTTCCCTGGGTGGCCCCCTTCATATTTAAGGCATCGGTAAAGATAAGTCCTTCAAAACCCATTTGCTCACGCAAGAGCTTAGTAACAATATTATAAGACAAAGAACTAGGGATGTCTTTACTAGGCTCATAGGCTGGAATATTTAAATGAGCTACCATCACAGAGGCTAAATCATTCTTAAATAGCTCTTGAAAAGGATACAATTCTACTTGCTCTAATCTTTGCTTATCGGAATCTATTAAAGGAAGGTTGTAATGGGAATCGCTTGAAGTATCACCATGGCCAGGGAAGTGCTTAGCTGTGGCAAAAACATTCTGGCTTTGATATCCTTTAGTAAAAGCTATGGCTCTTTGACTCACAATCTCAGGGGTTTCTCCAAAGGAGCGAACCCCAATAATTGGATTATTAGGATTGACATTCACATCGACTACTGGACCAAAATTAAATTGTAAACCTAAGCGTTTTGCCTGTTGTGCACTCTGTTTTCCGAACTCCTCTAAAAGAGTCATATCTTGCACTGCTCCTAGAGTCATATTATAGGGAAAACTATAAGTAGAATCTAAACGCATCGATAATCCCCACTCCCCATCAATACCAACTAACAATGGAATTGCACTTCTTTTTTGCAAGGCATTAGTCATAGAAGCTTGTCTTTTTGGTCCTCCTTGAAAGAATATGACTCCACCAATATGCTGTTTATCCACTAAATTCTCTAAAGACTTTAAGTGGTCTGCTTTTTTGTTGGAGTAAGCAGCAACCATATATAATTGGCCTATCTTTTGATCTAAAGACAAACCATTATACACACTATCTACCCAAGATTGATTTTGTGCACAAACATCTTTTGAGAATACTACAAAGACAAGTAAAAAAAATAATAAACTAAACTTTTTCATTGTTTAAAGGTTGATTACAAAAAAAATCATCATCAAAAAATTGATGATGATTTTTGATAGCATTAAATTTAGAAAAATCCTTTTACTTAAAAAAGCGTCCATGCCAACTTTCTTGGGCAGGAACTTCCCAATATTCTCGGTATTCCCCTAAATCATTTACTAAGTTATTGAAAACGATAGTACTACCAGAAACAGCTTTACTTTTAGCTAATTGCTTAAACTCTATTAAAGTTTTAAAAGTAATAAACTCTCCTGTTTTGTAAGTAACATTCATTTTATCTAATAAATCTACTTTAAATTGCTGTTCAATCTCTTGAATAACTCTTACAGAGGCATCGATAGAACAACCAGATGCAGGGTGAACATCTTGGTCCACAGCTAGAATAATAAATCGGTTATACTTTACTTCAAAAGAAGCTTGTAATGGCGTTGCATGAGCCACCCAATTCTCTACAAAATCTCCTACTATTTGCTCTATTTCTTCTACCTCCTTGTCGGAGAATTTTCGATTAGATTGGTAGATCCAAACCTTACTATGGTCTGGCATCTGACTCATTGGTGTATACATAATTATTATAAATCTTCTGCGTTTGCAATTAATTCGGCTACATCTAATACTTTAACTGAATCTTCCTTTTGCTCGAACTTAACACCATCGGTTAACATGGTATTACAAAATGGACATCCTGCAGCTATAATATCAGCCTTGGTAGAAATAGCTTCTTTTGTTCGAAGTACATGTACCTCTTGATTACCTGGCTCAGGCTCTTTAAATAACTGAGCTCCACCAGCTCCACAACACAAACCATTGGCACGTGAACGCTTCATTTCTACTAATTCAGCATCTAACTTTTCAATTAAATCACGTGGAGCTTGATATACTTTATTGGCGCGTCCTAAATAACATGGGTCATGAAAAGTAATTCGCTTCCCTTTAAAACTACCACCCTCTATTTGCAAGCGTCCATCGTCTAATAAAGACTTTAAGAACTCGGTATGGTGAACAACCTCGTAGTTACCTCCTAAATCAGGGTATTCATTCTTCAAGGTATTAAAACAGTGTGGACAAGCAGTAACTATTTTACTTACCTGGTAACCATCAAGTACTTGGATATTCATCATAGCTTGCATTTGAAAAGCAAACTCATTACCAGCTCGTTTAGCTGGATCTCCGGTACAACTTTCCTCTGCTCCTAAAACAGCAAAAGAAACGTTACTTTTATTTAATATTTTTACAAATGCTTTTGTAATTCTTTTTGCTCTATCGTCAAAACTACCAGAACAACCAACCCAAAATAAAACTTCTGGTTGCTCTCCTTTAGCTAACATTTCAGCCATGGTAGGTACTACTAAATTCTGTGACATAATGCTCAATATATTTTGATCAGCCTACCTTACTTACATTAAAGAGTTTAGGTAAACTATAATAGGTTTAATAACTTAGTTTTCGTCTCTCCAGTTTAATCGATCTTGCTGGTTGTACTGCCATGGTGCTCCATTATTTTCCACATTTTGCATCATGTTATTTAATTCAATAGGCGCAGCACTTTGTTCCATTACTAAGAAGCGTCTCATATCCATAATAATGGAAAGTGGTGAAATATCTATTGGACATTCTTCCACACAAGCATTACATGTATTACAAGCCCAAAGCTCTTCTGGAGTAATAAAATCATTTAATAAAGTCTTACCATCTGGGATAAAAACACCTTTATTATCATCTATATTTTGACTTACTTGCTCCAAACGATCTCTTGTATCCATCATTATCTTACGAGGAGATAATTTCTTTCCTGTCATATTTTGGGGACAAACCGAAGTACATCTACCGCATTCTGTACAAGAATAAGCGTTTAAAAGTTGAACCCAGTTTAAATCCGTTACATCTTGTGCCCCAAATTTCTCTGGTTCCCCTTCACCTTGTTCTGTTGCTGCATAAGGATCTGCGTTAGGATCCATCATTAATTGGACTTCTTTTTTGACAGATGCTAAATTATCAAACTCACCTAGAGGCTGTAAATTAGCGTAATATGTATTAGGGAAAGCTAGAATAATATGTAAATGTTTAGAGTAATATAAATAATTCATAAACAACATTACTCCAATGATGTGTCCCCACCAACAAACGCGCTCAATAATTGCTACAGTAGAGAAATCCATCGATGCGAATATAGGGGTTAAAAACTTTGAAACTGGGAAACTCCCTGCTGCAGTATATCCTTGGACTCCATTAATTTGAAGGTAATAATCTGCCGCATTCATCACCAGGAATAAACACATTAAAATACATTCAATATAAATAATATTGTTAGCATCTCTTTTACCCCATCCTTCTAATTCATTTTGATTTAATCGTTTTAGTTTAAGAATATTTCTTCTGATCCAAAAAACAACTACTCCAACAATAACTAACAAGGCTAGTACCTCAAATACACCTATTAAAATATCATAGATGACTCCTAAAAAATTAAAGATACGATGTGTACCAAACAAACCATCTATGATAATCTCTAACATCTCAATGTTAATGATTATAAAACCTACATATACAAAAAGGTGTAAAATAGCTGGAATGGGTCTTTTACCCATCTTAGCTTGTCCAAAAGCTACGCGAATCATATTGCGTAATCGAGCCTTTGGGTTATCTGAACGATCCACTGGACGTCCTAATAAGATGTTGCGTCTTAATTTTTTAAGGTTCTTTATAAAGAATCCAAAACCAACAATCAATAATAGTAAAAAAAGTATTTGACCTAGGTACTGCATAATGGTAATAATTGTTTCAAATAATAGTTATTTTTTCTGAAGGTTAACTAATTTTATCAATGATCTAAAGTATAGGCTAAGCTTTAGAGTTATATATTCTTGCGTAGTTTATTCTACTAATAATTCTTGTTCTTGCTCGGAATCATTTGGCTGATAAGGTATAGCTTTTTTACCAAATACTGAAAAATGCATATATCTTTTAGGATTTTCTTTCAAGTCTCTTAAAAGTTCTTCTAATTCTTTTGAAGCATTTGTTAAGTTACTATATAAAGTAGGGTCTTTTAATAACATACCAATAGATCCGTCGCCGTTTTCAATACCAGCTAAAAGAAGGTCAATATTTTGTGTAGCATTACTTAAGTTTGCAAAAGTAGATTGAAAATCTAAGGTATTTAATTTCTGAGAAAGCTCAGCGAACTCTGAACTCATAGTGTTAAGGTTATCCATAGTACCATCTAACTTAGGCTGTGTGACTGCTAAGATTTTTCTAGAAGCTGATAAGAGCCCTCTTAATTCACTAACCGATTGTTTAAGATCCTCTTGCATGCTTTGATCTAAGACAGAGTTTAAAGAAACTAACATATCATTAGTATTTTGCAAAACTAATTCTACTTTACCTTTTAAAGGCATTAGATCATCTAGTAATTTATCCGTCATATCCTTTTGCACTTCACCTTTTAAATAGGCTCCATTTTCAGCTAGATCATTACTACCAAATATTGGATCAATAGAAATGGCCTTGCCTCCTATTAGACTTGGAGAATAAATAGTGGCAGTACTTTGAGTAGAAATTGCAATAGGATTACTCATTAGAATCTCTACAACTAGTTTACCTGTTTGTTGATCGATTGTTATTTTAGATACTTTACCAACCGTAAGACCATTGATTGTAACTGCTGATGCAGTAGTTAAGCCTTCTACGTTTTGATACTCTATGAAATACTTCTGGGAATTGTCAAATATGTTATTACCTTTTAAAAAAGAGTACCCCCAAATGAACAATGCAATTGCCCCTAGTACTAAAATAGCCGTTTTAATTTCTCTTGATATTTTCAAAATCACTTATTTTATAATAGGCAAAAATAAACTTTTATTTTCAAAGCGCCTTAGATTATTTTAATGCTTGCTCCATTGAGATAATAGTCCCGTTTAAGAAAGGTACAATAAAAGAACTATTATGGCCTTTATCTTTAGCCTCTTTCAATAGCTTCTTAGCTTGCTCATAGCTAGTTGTACTAGAATAAAAGTATTTATTTATCTTTCCACTTTTAAGCATTGTAACGTTTGACAATCCTTTAAAGTTTTGTGGTTTTAAAGCAAGTACTCTATCACTTGCGGCAATTTGAACCTTAAATACAACTCCCTTAGCCACGCTTGTAGAACTAGAACCACTTGTATTTTGACCATTAGAGCTAGATACTGTATTGCCTGCTAAACTTTTGTTAACCACGGCTGAATTGTCTTTGTAGTACGCCTTTTTATAATCTATAATTCCTTGAGCGATGGATTGAGCTAATTCACTACGTCCTTTACTAGAATTTAAGTATGCTCCTTCCTCTGGATTGGACACAAATCCTAACTCAATTAATACACTTGGCATAAAAGCTCCATGTAGAACCCAAAACTGACCTTGTTTTACACCTCTATTTCTGCGTTTTAAGGTATGGGTAAATTCATCTTGGACACGAGAAGCTAAATCAATACTTTGATCCACATAATCCTCTTGCATTAAAGTAAGACCTATTATAGACTCAGGAGAATTAGGATCAAAACCTGCGTAAGTAGTTTGATAATCGTCCTCTAACATAATAACGGAGTTCTCTTTCTTGGCTACCTCTAAATTTGATTTATTCTTACTCAACCCCATAACAAAAGTTTCCGTTCCATAGGCCCCCGTGTTAGATGCTCCATTACAATGGATAGAAACAAAAACGTTTCCATCTGCCTTATTAGCCAATACCGAGCGTTCTTTTACCGGAACAAACACATCGGTGCTTCTGGTGTAAAAAACCTCAATATCGGAATATTTTTCTAAAATCTTACCCACTTGCAAAGATACAGCCAAGACGATATCTTTTTCGTAATACCTTCCGTGATTTGTTCCTGAATCTTTACCTCCATGCCCGGGATCTAAAACAACTTTAAATTTAGGATTACTTTGTGCTGATACACCTATAGCTAAGAAAAAAACCAGTAGTAAACTCAAGAGTTTAGAACAACTACTATTCATATATAATATTTTTATAATTATGGATAAATTGAATTAAATTACATTTTTAAGGAAAAATATATGTAAGTTTGACACGTTAAAAATAACAAGATTAGTTTTACAAAAATAGCATATATAATAGATTTGCGAACAAATATTTTTAATATCGTTTTAGTTTTATTTCTTTCTTGCCAATTGTCGACAAATAATGTAGCAGCGCAAGAATTTCAAAAGAAATATACTACCCTAAATACCAGTAATTTAACCGACTCTATATCATCTAAAAAAGATACTATAGCTAACGTTGCTATGGAAAACACTTCCGTGGAACCAAAAGTAAGAAAAGATACCTTAGAGCAAAAATCCAAAGGCGTCTTAGAAACTATAGTATATAGAAAAGCAAAAGATTATGAGAGGTTAGACCAAAAAAACAACGAAATAACACTTTATAATGAAGCAGAAGTAAGGTACCAAGACTTTCAATTACAAGCCGGAAAAATTGTTTTTAACTTTGATAAAGATGAAATCTATGCCGGTGGAATTAAAGACAGTCTAGGAAATATGACACAACTCCCTGTATTTACTCAAGGCGGGCAGATTGTGGAGCCAGACTCTATTCGTTACAATACAAAAACTCAAAAAGCAATTGTATTTGAATCTAGAACATCTCAAGGTGAATTTAATATCAAGGCTGCAGTAACTAAGAAGGAAAACGATTCGGTTTACTTTATGAAAGACGTAATTTTCACTACTGCTGAAGATTTAGATGATCCAGAATACTATTTTAAGGCTAGAAAAATAAAGCTTGTACCGGGTAAAAAAGTTGTTACTGGCGCCACTAATATGGTTATTGCTGATGTACCAACCCCGCTTGGTTTACCTTTTGCATTTTTTCCAATGAGTGAAACTGCAGAATCTGGATTTCTAATTCCCAGTGTAGGAGACACCAATTTGCAGGGATATTACTTACAAAATGGAGGATATTATTTTGCCATTAGTGAACGTATGGATTTAACTCTTACCGGAGATTACTACACCAATGGAAGTTGGGCCTTACGCGGACAAAGCAACTATGCCAAACGCTATAAATACAACGGTAGCTTTCTTGTGCGATATGAAAATAATCTTTTTAGCGAAAAAGGTCTTCCGGACTATAGCGCATCTAAATTATATAATATTCAGTGGACCCATAGAAAGGATAATAAATCCAATCCAACTTCGAATTTCTCTGCATCGGTAAACTTAGGTAGTAGCCAATACTTTAGACAGTCAAACAACACTTATAACGTTGGTGCATCTTTGAATAACACTATGAGTTCTTCGGTGTCTTATTCTAAGTCTTTTGAGAGTGTACCTCAGGTAAACATGTCATTAACTGCAACCCATTCTCAAAATACCAATACAAGACAAATAAACATGACCTTACCTACTCTAGCTGTTAGTGTAGACAGGGTATTCCCTTTTGCACCTAAGTATGGGGCTAAAAGAGGAGTAATCAAAAACTTAAACTTCTCTTACAACTTAAGAGGAGAAAATAGAGTAAGAGTTCACGAAGATAATTTCTTTAAAAAGGAGATGTACGATAGTTTAAATACAGGTTTCCAACATAGTATTCCTGTGTCTACTAACTTCAAAATTTTCAAACACTTCTCTGTAACAACAGGAGCTAATTTCAATGAGGTTTGGTATTTCAATACCATCAAAAAGCAATATAACCCTGAGACCAATCAAGTAGAAGATATCCGTGAAAATGGATTTGACAGCTTTAGAACCTATAATTTCAATGCTAGTATTGGGACAACAATTTACGGTACTTTCAACTTTGGTACAGACAAAGCCATACAAGCAATCCGCCATGTAATGCGTCCGCAAGTAGGATACTCCTACACCCCTAGCTTTGACCAATATTACGATACCTATGCCATAGATGCTACCGGACAAACCGTTCAGGATTATACACGTTTCCAAAACGGTCTCTTTGGAGCACCAAGTAGATTTAATTCCAATATGCTTAACTTTAACCTAAGTAATACCTTTGAGGCTAAAGTAAGGGATAAAGAAAATGAAAAAGAAGAGTATAGAAAATTAATGCTTTTAAATAGCTTAAACTTTTCTACTAGCTACAACATGACTGCAGACTCTTTAAAATGGTCTCCAGTTCGCGTTAGCTCAGGTACTGCCCTTTTTAAAGATAAAATGCAAATTAACTTAGGGGCCACCTTAGACCCATACGCCTTAGACAACAACAACAGACGTATAGATATGTTTAATATCAATAATGGTGGAAGTTTATTTCGTTTAACTAGTGCTAACTTAACAGTGAACTGGTCTATGGCTAGCACAGATGCTTGGTTTGGTGGAAATGAAGACAATGTAAACCAAACTTCTATTGACAACGGTGGACGTGGAGATGATTTATTTGGACGTGCACTCGAGCTAAACAACACTAGAAAGAGTATGTTTGAAGAAGATGCAGAACAAAAACCTTTCGCAGGGTTTTATAATGCTAAACTACCTTGGGATTTAACCTTTGCATATTCTTTAACTTATAGTAATGCCCAAAGACAAGACGAGATAGTAAACAACTCAGTGATGGTCTCTGGAAACATTGACCTTACCCCTAGATGGAAGGTTGGGTTCTCTACCGGTTATGATTTTGTACAAGATGGAGTTACTTTTACTCAACTCCGCTTTGAGAGGGATTTAAAGAGCTGGAGAATGGACTTTACTTGGGTTCCTATAGGAACATATACCTCTTGGGGTTTTTATATCGGAATTCGATCTTCTATCTTGAGTGATATTAAGTGGGAAAAGAGAAAATCTCCGGACAAAAGATTCTGGTAATTAACTAATAAATAAAATAATATGAAAAAAATCATTAATTCACCCAAAGCTCCGGCTCCTATTGGACCTTATAACCATGCTGTTATGGCTTCTAATTTTTTATTTATTTCAGGCCAAATTCCTTTTAACCAAGAAACACAAACTTTAGTTGATTCGAGTATAAAAGACCAAACTCTACAAGTTATGGACAATTTACAAGCAATTTTAGAACAGGCTCAAATGAGTTTTGACAACGTTGTGAAGGCTACAATATTTCTAACCGACATGCAAGATTTTGCTGTAGTAAATCAGGTATATGGTAGTTTTTTCAATACTGAATCTGCTCCAGCTAGAGAATGCGTACAAGTAGTAAAATTACCTAGAGGAGTAAATGTTGAAATCTCCATGATTGCAACATTATAAGCTCCTTTTATATTCTATACAAACAACCCCAATATTTTTTGAAATATTGGGGTTGTTTTTTTTTATAGCTTCCAAAAAAAGCCTTGTATAAAAATTTAAATTTTATTAAATAACGCCTCCAGTAACATTTGGGCGGTTGCCTTGTTTGTGGCTAAAGCAATATCATGTACATCACAAACTCTTAAAAGCATATTGATATCTGGTTCATGAGGATGCTTGCCTAATGGGTCTTTAAAAAACAAAACCATAGTAGTTACTCCTTGAGCCACACGAGCAGCTATTTGAGCATCTCCTCCCAAGGGACCAGAGAGCATACATTCCACTTGTAAGCCTTGTTTTTGCACTAATGAGCCAGTTGTACCAGTAGCTATTAAATGAACTCTATTATCACTTAAAACAACTTTGTTTTTCAATACAAAATCCAGCATTTCTTGTTTCTTAGCATCGTGAGCTATAATGGCTATTTCCATGTAAATTATTTATTGATGAAACTTCATTAATCCCTCTAAAGGCTTTTGTATTATTTTACCTACTTCCATGCCATAAAGCCCGAGGATTCTTTGAAAATCTTCACGCAAATAATAAGCAACTGAACCCACAAAATTAACACAGCAATCTTTTTCAAAAGGGTGATTCTTTAAGTAAGCTTTTACAAAATAGTGAAGTTCCTTTTCAATTATATCCACAAAGAATGGATGTGATTTATGTTGGATTAAAAAAGGTAAAAAACTAGCCATATAAGCATTGGGATTTTCCTGCTTATAAAAATTATACTTCACTTTATCGCCATCTACTTGATAGGTTTTAAAAAATTCCTCCTGGAGATCTTTAGGCATTAAATCTAAAAAATAACTTTTCAATATTAATCTTCCAAAAGAGCTTCCGCTACAATCGTCCATAGCCATATAACCTAATGACTCAATTAAAGGATGAACGTTTTGTCCATCAAAATAACTAACATTAGAACCTGTTCCATTGATACATACTATTCCTCTTTGTCCTTTTTCAAGCAAAGCATAGACGGCTGCATAGGTGTCTTCGTAAACTTCAATAAGTTTAGCGTTACTAAAAAAGACCCCAAGAAGGGTTTTTACCATATTTTTTGTACGCTCTAAGCTACAACCAGCTCCGTAAAAGTAAATCTGATTGACCTGTGATTTTATATTTTGCAAAAAGCTATTTTGCTTTAACCGATCCAAAAAATCTTGATCGGTAAGCACCTCAGGATTCAATCCTAAAGTACTCACATACTCAACAACATTGTTTAAATCATCAAAGCAAATCCAGTCTGCCTTAGTGGAACCACTATCTATAATTAACTTCATTGTTTAATTATTCTACTTGATTCAAAACAATGGCCATATCAACCATTTTTGCAGAATATCCATATTCGTTATCGTACCAAGCAACAAATTTAAAAAACGTGTCATTCAAAGCAATACCAGCTTTAGCATCAATAATACAGGTATGCGGGTCTGAAACAAAATCTTGACTTACCACATCTTCCTCTACAAAGGATAATATTCCTTTTAAATTTGTTTCACTAGCCTTTTTAAACACTTCCATGACATCTTGGTAACTCGTTGGAGTAGCTAATTTAACTGTTAAATCTACCACAGATACATCTGCAGTTGGCACACGCATAGACATACCAGTTAACTTACCTTGAATTTCCGGAATTACTTTACCCACAGCCTTAGCTGCACCTGTGGAAGCTGGTATAATATTTACCAAGGCAGATCTTCCTCCTCTAAAATCCTTTTTTGAAGGACCATCTACTGTGTATTGGGTTGCTGTAGCAGCGTGAATTGTAGTCATTAACCCCTCGACAATTCCAAAATTATCCTCTAATACTTTAGCCAAGGGAGCTAAGCAGTTAGTGGTACAAGATGCATTAGAAATAATAGTATCTTTTGCTGTAATCTTATGCTCATTAACTCCCATTACAAACATTGGAGCGTCATTAGAAGGAGAGGAAATTAATACTTTCTTAGCTCCTGCATCTATATGTTTTTGGGCTGTTTCCAAATCTTTAAATACCCCTGTACAATCCGCAACAACATCTACTTTTAATTCTCCCCAATTTAATAAAGCTGGATCTTTATGACTTGTTACTTTAATGCGTTTACCATCGACAAGTAAATCTCCTTGATTAACTTCTACCTGTGCTTGAAAACGTCCATGGACAGAGTCAAACTTTAATAAGTAAGCTAGTTGTTCAACGCTCATTAGATCATTTATTGCAACTACTTCTACTTCTTGTCTTTTTACAGCTTCGCGTAACATTAGACGCCCAATACGACCGAAGCCATTTATTGCTATTCTTGTATTTTTCATTTATTTTGTTTTATATTCTTTGGTTTATTTTTCTTTTGGATATAACTAAATTATCTAAAACTTTTTTAGATAGTTACAATATCCGAGACCCTTAATAGTTCTTGATCTATTGGTGAATGTCCTTTCACCGCTTTTTTAAGTGGAGTTAAAGCTACTTGATCATTTAAAAGCCCCACCATAACATTACTTTCGCCTTCTAGCAAAGTCTCTACAGCCTTCACGCTTAAACGAGAAGCCAAGACACGATCAAAACACGAAGGGGCTCCTCCTCTTTGCATATGTCCTAGTACAGAAACTCTTACATCATAATCCGGTAAATGCTGCTCTACATATTCACCTAATTCAAAAACATTTTTACCTAACTTCTCACCTTCTGCTACAATTACGATACTAGAAGACTTTCCACTTTTTTTACTACGTGCTAAAGATTCTAATAAACGCTCCATTCCAAGGTTCTCCTCCGGCACTATAATCTCCTCAGCTCCAGCTCCAATACCTGCATTCAAAGCAATATGACCAGCATCTCGGCCCATTACCTCTACAAAAAATAAACGTTTATGCGAACTAGCAGTATCGCGAATCTTATCTACCACATCTACCACTGTATTACAAGCAGTATCAAAGCCAATAGTATGAGTAGTTCCAAAAATATCATTATCAATGGTTCCAGGTATTCCTATAATAGGTAAGTCAAACTCTTCACTAAGAGCCATTCCTCCATTGAAACTTCCATCTCCCCCGATAATAATTAGAGCATCGATTTGAGCGGCCAATAAGTTTTGATAGGCTTTTTCTCGCCCTTCTTTAGTACGAAACTCATTACAGCGTGCTGTTTTTAAAATCGTTCCACCTTTATTTAAAATGTAATGTACGTCTCTGGGTCCTAAAGGCTCAAAATCACTATCTATTAATCCTTGAAAACCTCTATAAATACCAATACACTCCACATTATGGTAACTACAAGCTCTTACAATAGCTCTAATAGATGCATTCATTCCAGGGGCATCTCCCCCACTTGTTAACACACCTATTCTTTTTATTTTTACACTCATAAACTAATGCTTTAAAAGTAAATTTAATAAAAATAAGTGGCTTTAACAACAATAAACCCCCTAAAATCGCTGCGATTCAAGGGGGTCTATTGTTGTTAAAAAACAAAATTATTTTGTACTATTCTTGTTTCTTTTCTCGTAAAACTGAATGAAATCTCTATTAAAATCAGAATCCATTAAATCCTCGACACTACTTTTTTGATTGTCTTTATTTTTAGCCTCTTTTTCTTTCTTTCTTTTATCGGCTTTATTTAAAATAGTGGAGAGCAATTCTTTAAAAGTATCAAAATCTACTTCATAAGTTAGTCCTACTCCTTGGGTATAACCAATGCCTTCTCCAATATAATTAATATCATTTTCACGGTTAAAGAAACGCGCATTTAAGTTTCCTTCTTCAGTAAGTCTCAACAACACCTCTACATCTCCTACAATCACACTTTGCTCTTCTCCTCCAACAGGCACACCTAACTTACCATTTACAACAATACGATCGTTTACCTTGGTAGAAAAAGTAACCCCCAAACGACCTTCTGTTTGGGTATATGGATTTCTCTCTCCTTGAGCATAATTTAACCCTACTTTAAATTTGTCATCCTCATCACTAAATAAATCATCAAATATACTAGAGGCTCTTTCAAATAAACTTCCAGCCAGGGCTGTAGATGAATTATCAGAAGAGAAAAATGCACCAGTGGCAAGCAAGGCCATTGCTTGTCTTTCTCTCATATCTCGATCACTTAAGCGATAATCTAATTCAGATTTAACCACTGAACTTACCGTAGGAAAGTAGATCTCAAAATCCACCTCTGGATTACTTAAACTTCCATTTAAAACTATAGCAACATCGGTTGGAACTTTTCGATTAATAATGGAATTATCCACAATCACACTTGGATTTGCTTCTGTATGATAGATGGCCTGCAGATCCAATATTGCATTCATTGGATCTCCATCCCAACGGATTGTTCCATAGCGTTTCACTACAAACTTCTTATCAATAAGTCCACCGTATTTGAAATTATATTCTCCTTCATAAGCTTGGAAATCTCCCCACATATTGAACTTACCTAAAGTATTTATTTCCATGGTAATAAAACCTTCTCCTCTACCCTTCATGGCATGTCCGGAATCCCTATCTAAGATAATTTCAATTTCAGCCTCTGGAGTAATTACAAACTCGAAATCTAATTCAATACCACTATTTTGATATCTATACAAATCACTATTTCCTGATTTTTTCCTTGCTAACTTCTCCGATGGAGACAAAAAGTGAATATAATTATTCTCTCCGTTTCCTTGGGCTTCTTTCAAAGGAATTTTAATAGAGGTCCCTTTATTAGAAGTGGCATTAATATTTATTGCAAGCATTTCCACGGGACCCTTTAAACTAGCGCTACCATTTATAAATGCTGTACCATAATAGACACTTCCTTCTGTAAACTTAGTATCTAAAGCAAGTAAATTTGCAGAAGACAGCCCTAAATTCAACTCCCACTCTTTAAACATCTTATGACTAACATCTCCCTCAAGAATTCCTTGGGTTTTATATTTAGTATCGAGTATTCGAGCCCTTCTAAAGATAAATTGTTTCTCGGTTATATCTAATGGGGTATTTTGTTCAAAATCATAATCTACACCGGTAAATTTAGATGTCATCCCTGCATTATTAAGATAAACCCTTCCATTTACCTCCGGAGCAGAAACCGAACCTAAAACACTTATTTTCCCTGATGCATCTCCTCTTAAATTAGACAATACACTCGAGAGTAAAGGTCCTATTGGCTGCATAGTAAAGTTATCTACTCCAGCCTCTAAATTTAAATAAGTTCTTTTATCTATAACATTTATATCGCCTTTTAAAGAAAAATATTCCTTGTCATTATCTACTATACTGGCATCTACGTTAAAATTATCAAGGTTTTGATTACCACTCACATCGAAGTTCATATTACCCAGTAAATACTTATTAACAGACAAAGAATCTATTTTAAGATTTACCCTAGGGTTAAAAAGTTCGTTTTCTTGAGAAAAATGTACTTCACCATCAATATTACCAGCCAAAAGAATATTTTCAATATCAGGGGTAATCTTTGAAAGATCAACCTTTTGAAAAGACAAATCCAAATTCTTATAAGTAGAATCTCTCATCACACCTGCAAAATTAACCTGCTGGTCTTCATAAGAAAAATTAACTTTATCTATATAAAAATCGGTTAGTTTTTTATTGAACACAACCTTGTTTAAAGTATCTTGTTGCTGATTAATTGTCCATAAAAAATCTTTAAAAATCACCTCAGACTTCTTAAATCCGACCACAGATAAATTTTCTTTATTAATAGTGTGATAAAGATTCAATTTAAAATCATCATTATTATTTCGACCTCCTTTAAACTCCGAACGCACAAATAATGTGTCATTATGGGTTAGATTAAGCAAATTAAAATCTGTAATCTTATAGGTATTATTACGTACACTATCAATACTAATATACGTATTATAAAGAGGATTATTATTATTTACATTTAAGTTGGTATTGTGGAAATTAATACCATTTAAAGTAAAGTTAGGAGAGGTAAACTGCAACCTAAATTGCTTTAAATCATTATTAATAACTCCCTCTAAGTGACTAAGGTCTTCTACTGTTAGTTGAGGCAGAAATACTTCAATTAAACTATTGTGTACGGCGATATTAAAATCTATGTATTGTCCCTGTTCAATGGGATAAGGATTATAATTGGTATACAAACTACCTAAAGCATTGGTAAAAAGAGCCTTTAAATCTTTGAATTTATATACTCCCACAATAGATCCTTCTATGGCTTTACTTGAATGTATAGAAATACTTCTTTCCTGGTGGTCATTAAAAACAGAAGTAACCGTTAAATTCTCAAATAAATAATTGTCCTTTGTATTATTATAAAGGGCTGATCGCAAGGAAAATTCTCCTTCTAAATCCTCTATAGTATTACCTTTAGCCTTAAGATCAAAGTCTCCTCGAAACATTGAAATACTATCATTTACTAATTTTAAAGCAAATAAGTCGGCATATTTAACATCTGCCGCAAAATCATAGCTTTTAATCTGCGAACTCAAGTCTATCTCGCCATTAAAATCCATTTGCAGATTAGAATCTTCAATATTTAATAACCCAACAAAAGTTGGCATTTTCATAGTTCCATCTACAGCAATCTTTGAATAGTTATAATTTGCGAAATCTAAAGAAAAAATATTTCCTTTGATGTTAGTATTCAAAGACTCTTGATTAAATCCTATCCCATCTACCAATAAATCTAAAGAAGTTACCCCTAGTTGTTCTTGGTCTAAAAATGCGCCTAAATCAAAATCATCTAAAATAATATTTCCCTGATACTGCGCCGTATAAGGATCATCTAGATTAACAATATCCAGCAAAGCTTTTCCTTGACCGATATTACTTAAAATAGATACATCGGTCTCTAGGGTTCTCTTGGTCAAAGTGATATCTCCTCTAAGATCTACCAAACCTAGAGTTTGGAGTTGCTCTGGTAAAAGAGAAGTTAGCACATTAGGCATGAGCTTAACTAAATTAGCTCTAGTGGCCAGTAACCTTTCTAAGTTGGTCTTCATCCAAAATGGTGCAACTGGCTCGAAAACATTCTTAAAAGCAAAATACCCTTGTACAAGTGAGTTGTTTTGGTCAATAACTCTAGTGTTATATAAACTAAAGTTATTCATAGTTCCCTTTAACTGACCACTAATATAGAGCATTTTATTAGCGGCAAATTCATTTGCAAAAACATTAATATCCGAAGTATTCACGTTAGCCTTATCAATAGTAAAATCCCAATTCACCTTATCGGTAAAATATTTCATATCCCCAGGATTAAAACTAAAGAGTAAATCTCCTTTAATATAACTCTTAGCTGTGGTAATATGCATATTATCGACTCCTATTGAATTTTTAGTTAGAGAGAAATCCCCTTCTAAGCCTTGAATTTGCAGTCCCCAATTATCTAAAAAACTACCCTTAGCAATATGAGCATAAATATTAGGTCCATGAATTTTGAACTCCTCTACTTCTCCTGTTAATTCCTTAAAATCAACTGCGACAACTTGAGCTGCATTGTCATCTGAGATAATTAAATGACCTTGATTAATTGCAATGCTCTTAGCTTCTAATTTAAAGCTACCATCTCCAGGCTGCCCATTATCAAAGGCATTGATTAAATCATCTATATTGGAGAGCTCCTGGTCTTTGTATTTGTGAATATGTAGTAATAAATCATCTATTTTAGAATTCCCTAAAAAGATATTACCCTTTTTAAGAGCTTGATAATCCACTATACGGGTAGAAACCTTACCGATTTCAATAAATTTAAAATCGTGATTATCCGTAGCACTAACTCCTTTAAGAGTAATATTTCCGAATATATCAATAGCGATTCCATCTATACCGATATCGGTAGAGAATGTTGAATTTACCTTCTCTACAGCTATTCTGGCCAATAAACTTTGCACCCATGGCAAGGTTAACCCTAGAGTGATAACCACCCCCATAGCTAAGAGAGCTAGTAGGGTACGAAAAACTATTTTTTTAAATTTTTTGATAACGTTTAATGTTTTAAATTTGCCATTAAAATACGCCATAGTTTTATGGCACTGCAAAAGGCAAATTTAGTTATTTTATAGACTTGTATGCAAGATTTTAGCAGATATAATTTTTCATTATAAACAATTTCATTACTAATTAAAATGTTTACAAAACCCACCTATATTTTAGCCATTGAGAGCTCATGTGATGATACATCGGCCGCTGTTTTACAAGATAACAAAGTTCTTTCAAATGTAGTAGCTCAGCAGCAAATTCATCAACAATATGGAGGGGTTGTTCCAGAATTAGCCTCAAGGGCACACCAGCAAAATATTGTTCCTGTAGTAGATGTAGCTTTACAAAAAGCTGGTATCAGCAAACAAGACTTAAGTGCAATTGCTTTTACTCAAGGCCCGGGACTTATGGGGTCTCTATTAGTAGGGAGCTCTTTTGCAAAATCAATGGCCATGGCATTACAAATTCCTCTGGTTCCAGTAAACCATATGCATGCGCATATACTATGCCACTTTATAGACGAGAAAGATTTTGACAAACCAACTTTTCCTTTTTTAGCTTTAACTATCTCTGGAGGTCATACGCAAATTGTTCAAGTCAACAGCTTTTTTGATTTACAAATTTTAGGACAAACAACAGATGATGCTGTAGGAGAAGCTTTCGATAAGTCAGCCAAAATTCTAGGATTTGACTATCCAGGAGGCCCATTAATTGATAAATGGGCTAAACAAGGTAATCCTAAAGCCTTTAGTTTTACTAAACCAAAAGTAAATGGATTAGATTTTAGCTTCAGTGGACTTAAAACACAAATTTTATATTTCATTCAAAACAACACAGCTAGTAACCCAAATTTTATAGAACAAAATAGAGCTGATATTTGCGCTAGTATTCAACACACTATTGTGGAAATACTTTTGGATAAATTAAAATTAGCTGTAAAACAAACTGGTATAAATCAAATCGCAATTGGCGGAGGAGTTTCAGCAAACTCTGGTATTCGAGAGGCTTTGACAAAAGCACAAAGCAAATACAATTGGAAGGTATATATTCCTAAATTTGAATATACAACCGATAATGCAGCTATGATTGGTATAGTGGGCTATTATAGATTTCAAGAATCTTTATTTGCCGATGCTTCTGTAGTTTCTAAAGCTAGAATTGAATTTTAAAAAAATATTATGCAATTATTTTATTCTCCTGATATATCCCTTGAAAACGAAACTTTTAGCTTCGACAAAGAAGAAAGCAAACATATTGTAAGAGTTTTAAGAAAGAAAACTGGTGACATTTTACACGTTAGCGATGGGAAAGGAACGCTATTTACAACTCAAATTGTTTTAGAATCAGACAAAAAATGTGTTACAAAAATAGTATCGCATCAAGTCGAACCTTTAAAAAATCACCATTTACATATTGCCGTAGCCCCTACCAAAATGAATGAGCGCTACGAGTGGTTTTTAGAGAAAGCAACAGAAATGGGAATAGATCAAATTACCCCGATTATATGTGATCACTCCGAACGTAAAATTATAAAAATGGAACGCTTCGAAAAGATTATACAATCGGCCATGAAGCAATCTTTACAAAACTACTTACCCAAGCTAAATGAACCCATAGCCCTGAAGGACTTTTTAAACCAAAATCATCAAGGAGAGCTCTACATTGCGCACTGCGAGGATGACAAGGAAAAAACTCTATTAAAAAACGCAATTAAACCACAGAAAAAATACTTACTTTTAGTGGGTCCAGAGGGAGATTTTTCTACCAAAGAAATAAATCTTGCCTTAGAAAAAGGTTTTATTCCAGTGTCTCTTGGTCATACAAGACTTAGAACAGAAACCGCAGCGGTAGTTGGGGTACATAGTTTTGTGTTTAGTAATCAATAATAACAAACAAACATGGTGAATTCAAAAATGATTTCTAACGGTATTGTAAGAGCAGTTTTATACCTATTTGGTATTGCCGCTTTAGCCTACCTATTGTACATTATAACTCCGTTGTTTATCTATATCGGTTTTGCCTTTGTACTAGCCTTAATTGGCAATCCAATCGTTGTTCTTTTAAGAAAGAAATTGCATCTTTCTAAGTTACTGTCGGTTTGTATTACTATATCTATATTTTTAGCATTCTTTGTAGGATTCATCTTTATGTTCATTCCATTGTTTACTACACAAGCACATAATTTATCTGTATTAAACAATACCCACTTACAAGAGGATTTTAATGGTTTAATTTATAAAATAGATCACTATTTCTCAAACAAAGGAGTAAGCTTAAATAACATCATTCAAACTAGCAATTTAAAAGACTCCTTGAAGCTTGATTTTGTTCCCAATTTACTTAATGCTCTTTTAGGGGTTATTAGTCAGTTTGGAATAGGAGTATTTGCTGTTTTATTTATTGCTTTTTTCTTTTTAAAGGATAAAGTATTATTAGAATATCAATTCAAAAAAGCGATCCCTTTACAACATGAAAACAGAGTAATTAGCTCAGTAGATAAGATTAACAACTTACTATCTAGATACTTTATTGGTCTTTTGACCCAGACCTGCATCATTTTTATAATGAGTTTTATTCTATTAGCAAGTGTTGGAGTAAATGGCTCTTTAATGATTGCATTTTTATGCGCTGTGCTAAACTTAATACCCTACATAGGTCCATTAATTGGCAATGGTTTGGCTATTATCTTTACTATGCTTAGCTTTTTAGGGGATAACTTTACAGAGGTAACTCTTCCAAAGGCATTAACGGTACTTATAGGTTTTTTAATAATACAGCTTATTGACAATGTTATTAATCAACCATTAATATTCTCCAATAGCGTTAAATCACATCCTTTAGAGATTTTCTTTGTTATTTTAGCATTTGGGATGGTCGCAGGAATATTAGGAATGATTGCCGCAATACCTTTTTACACTTGCTTAAAGGTTGTTGGAAAAGAGTTCCTACCCAATATACGCTTTGTACAAATTCTAACAAAAAAATTATAATTGAAAACAGAACTTTTAAGTCTAGAAGTCCAACAATTTATAGAGGAAAACCTATCGAGTGACATAGGCACGTTAGCTTTAAGAAAAAGTCCATTTTCTAATATTCCTATGTCAATATTAGCCGGACAAATCGAATCTAAGCAAAAAGCTAAAACTAAGCTTGCTTTGTGGTATAACACAAAAAACATTCTGTTTCCCAGTAAACTATCTATAGAACAAACCTCTTCAGATAGATGTGCTATGTATAAAGCTTCTTTAGTCAAACAAGGTAATTTAATAGACTTAACAGGAGGTTTTGGTATAGATAGTTATTATTTTGCCCAAAACTTAGCTCATGTCACCCATTTGGAGATGCAAGAGGAACTTAGTATTATTGCTCAGCATAATTTCAAAGTTTTACAGCAAGATAATATCGTGTGTCACAGTACAGATAGTATTGCCTTTTTAGAGCAGAGTCAACAAACTTGGGATTACATTTATCTGGATCCCGCTAGAAGGAATCAGTCCAAACAAAAGGTATTTCTTCTAAGCGATTGTACTCCGGATGTGATAGAACACATGGATTTACTTTTGCAAAAAACCTCTACAATTTTAATAAAAACAGCACCTTTACTAGATATTCAAGCCGTTATTAATCAGCTTAAATATATCAAGCAGGTCCATATAGTGGCTTTAAATAACGAAGTAAAGGAACTCTTATGGGTGGTGCAGAAAAACTACACCGGCTCAATTGAGTTAATTGCAGTAAATATAAACAAGGATAAAACAGACCTATTTTGTGTTAACTTTGATGATCACTGTATTGGCAAATATGGTTATTTAGAACAATTTTTATACGAACCCAATGCTGCAATCCTAAAAACTGGTAAATTCCAATGTGTAAGCGACAAATTTGATGTAAAAAAACTCCATCAAAATTCTCATCTCTATACAAGTGAAGATCTACAAGAGTTTTCGGGACGACGCTTTAAGATTGTCAATCATTATGAGTATAATAAAGCAAATGCAAAACAATATTTATCAAACATAAAAGCCAATATTACTGTTAGGAATTTTCCACTCAAAGTAGAGGATATTAGAAAAAAATGGAAAATAAAGGAAGGTGGTAACACCTATATATTCTTCACCACATTACAAAACAATGAAAAAGTTTTTATTATCTGTGAAAAAATAAATCAGTAAAAAACTCCAATAAACTTATCTTTTGGGAAAACTCTTAGTATCATAGGTTTTTGTATTGATAAGCTCACATCGCATCTAAAACAAGCTAAATACGCCTAAAATACTATATAAATAAATCTTTTTACTTTTATTAGTCAAGTGGCTTGCTTAAAATTCACCCATAAAAAAAGGTCCTTCTAAAATTTTAGAAGGACCTTTTTAGTGATATATTATAAGTTATGCGTTAGATACATCTGTTGTTGTAGCCTCAGCAATCTTTTTATACTCTCCACTTACTAACTTCTCACGAATTGCTTCATAAGCACGAAGTGTTTCTTCAATATCTTCCTTAGTATGCATAGCTGTTGGAATCATACGAAGTAAAATAATTCCTTTAGGAATTACAGGATATACCACAATAGATAAGAAAATATTGTAATTCTCCCTTAGATCATTAACCAATACCATAGCCTCAGGAATACTTCCTTCTAAATAAACAGGAGTAACACAAGTGTTTGTATCACCAATATCAAATCCTCTTTCTTTTAGACCATTTTGCAGTAAGTTAACATTCTCCCACAACTTAGCTTTCATCGATGGGTTCTCTCTTAAAAGCTCTAATCTTTTTAAAGCTCCTATTGTAAAAATCATCGGTAATGACTTTGCGAACATCTGTGAACGCAAGTTGTACTTTAAATAATCAATAATATCCTGGTCCGCTGCAACGAAAGCACCAATAGAAGCCATTGATTTTGCAAAAGTAGAGAAATACACATCGATACCATCTTGACATCCTTGCTCTTCTCCAGCTCCAGCTCCTGTAGCTCCTAATGTTCCAAATCCGTGTGCATCATCCACTAAAAGACGGAAGTTATACTTTTGTTTTAAAGCAACTATTTCTTTTAATTTCCCTTGTTGTCCACGCATTCCAAAAACACCTTCTGTGATTACTAAAATACCTCCACCTGTAGTTTCAGCCATTTTAGTTGCGCGCTCTAAGTTTTTCTCTAGACTTTCAATGTCGTTGTGCTTATAGGTAAAACGTTTACCCATATGTAAGCGAACTCCATCAATAATACAAGCATGTGAATCTACATCATAAACAATAACATCATTCTTTGTCACCAATGCATCGATGATAGAAACCATTCCTTGATAACCGAAGTTTAATAAATAAGCCGCTTCTTTATTAACAAAAGATGCAAGTTCACCTTGTAATTGCTCATGCTTTGTAGTGTGTCCAGACATCATACGTGCTCCCATTGGGTAAGCTGCTCCGTACTCTAGCGCTGCTTCCGCATCTGCTTTTCTCACCTCTGGGTGATTAGACAAACCTAGATAATCATTGATACTCCAGTTAATAACTTCTTTTCCATGAAACATCATACGATTTGACAAAGGTCCTTCTAATTTAGGAAACACATAATATCCCTCTGCTTGTGATGCCCATTTTCCTAAAGGTCCTTTATTTTTCTGTATTCTGTCAAATAAATCGTTTACCATAATATAACTATGTTTAAAAAACAAATGCAAAATTAATCATATTTTGTATGCTTTCATAATAAATTACAAACATTTATGTAAGCTTGCATAAAATTAAAATAAAAAATCAATTTTCACAAGAATAATTCTTATATTCTGTGTGAAAACCTAATAAACAATAATGTTTTAGGTTGATCTACTATTAATATAACAGCGAGTAAATATTAAAACAAGAGACCTTCTAAAAAGAAGGTCTCTATCAATTATTCATATAAACTTGGATACTTAGCCACATTAGACTCATGCATCATATGGTATATTTTCTCAAATATATCTTCAACAGAAGGTTTAGAGAAATAATCTCCATCTGTTCCATAGGCTGGACGGTGAGCTTTTGAACACAAAGTACTAGGCTGACTATCTAAGTGAGCATAACCACCTTGTTCTTCCACTATTTTCTGGATTAAATAAGCAGAAGCTCCTCCTGGAACGTCTTCATCCACAACTAATAATCGGTTGGTTTTTGCAAGACTCTTAACTGTGTCGTGATTAATATCAAAAGGAAGTAAACTCTGAGCATCGATAATCTCTACTTGAATTCCTACCTGGGCAAGCTCATTGGCAGCTTGTTCAACTAATCGCAGTGTAGATCCATAGGATACTACAGTAATATCACTACCTTCACGAATGGCTTCCACTACTCCAATAGGCGTTTTTAACTCCGCTAAGTTATTTGGAAGTTTTTCCTTTAAACGGTATCCATTTAAACACTCAATTAACAAAGCAGGCTCATCTCCTTCTAGTAAGGTATTATAAAAACCAGCAGCCTTAGTCATATTACGAGGAACCAAAACATGCATTCCTCTTAAGGCATTAATGATCATACCCATAGGAGATCCTGAATGCCATATACCTTCTAAACGATGCCCTCTAGTACGCACGATTAAAGGCGCCTTTTGACGTCCAACTGTTCTATATTGTAAAGTTGCTAAATCATCACTCATGATCTGGATAGCATACAATAGATAATCTAAGTATTGAATTTCTGCTATTGGTCGAAGACCTCTCATAGCCATTCCAATTCCCTGACCCAAAATAGTAGCCTCACGAATACCTACATCACTTACTCTATTTAAGCCATGCTTATCTTGTAAACCTTCTAAACCTTGATTTACATCACCGATATTTCCACTATCTTCACCAAAGATCATTACCTCTGGATGATTAGTAAATATATTATCAAAATTATCTCTTAGAATAACTCTAGCATCTACCTCTAGAGAATCTGAACTATATTCTGGCTTAATTTCCTTTACATTCAAGGCGCTAAAATCAGACTCACTCATTAAGTGTGAGCTATATCTAGGTTGATTAACTCTAAAATATTCTTTTATAAAATCTACTAAAAGAACTTTATTATCTTGAGTTAGAATCATGCGAAGAACTTTTCTAGCCGCAGATATAACATCTTTTCTAATTGGCTCTTTTATCTTAGTTAATTCCGTAGCAATTGCTTCAATTTCTTGTTGTTTAGCACTACTGACTGCCACTTGTTTTAAAACTCCAACCAAGGCATTACGCTCTTCAATAATTGGATTTACATAGGCATTCCAAGCAGCTTTTTTACCATCTAGAACTTGTTTTTTTAATTCCTTGTCTAAATCATCCAACTCTACTTGAGTTGCAAATCCTTGGGAAATGATCCAGTTTCTCATTTGAACCAAACAGTCCATTTCTCTTTCCCACTCTAAACGCTCCTTACTTTTATATCTCTCATGAGAACCAGAAGTAGAGTGTCCTTGAGGTTGAGTTAACTCATCTACGTGAATTAAAACCGGCACATGCTCATCTCTAGCTATCTTTGAAGCCTTTGCGTAGGTCTGTAACAAAGCTGGATAGTCCCATCCTTTTACGCGAAGAATTTCATATCCTTTAGCTTGATCATCTCTTTGAAATCCCTTTAAAATTTCTGATATATTCTCTTTAGTTGTCTGATATCTAGCATGCACGGAAATCCCATATTGATCATCCCATACACTCATGACCATTGGTACTTGTAGAACTCCTGCAGCATTGATTGTTTCAAAAAACAATCCCTCTGATGTTGAAGCATTTCCTATTGTACCCCAAGCAACTTCGTTTCCATTAACAGAGAAGTTCTGTTGTGAATCAGCTTGAGGGAATTCTCTATAGTATTTAGAAGCTTGTGCTAAGCCTAATAATCTTGGCATTTGCCCAGCTGTAGGTGAAATATCAGCACTTGAGTTCTTCTGAGCCGTTAAATTCTTCCAGTCTCCTTTTTCATTTAAACTATGGGTTGAAAAGTGACCTCCCATTTGTCTACCTCCACTCATTGGATCGTGGTCAATATCAGCATCTCCAAATAATCCAGCGAAAAACTGCTCTATGGTTAATTGACCAATAGCCATCATGAAGGTTTGATCTCGATAATAACCTGAGCGGAAATCTCCATTTTGAAAAGCTTTAGCTAAAGCTAATTGTGGAACTTCTTTTCCATCACCAAATATACCGAACTTAGCTTTTCCTGTTAAGACCTCTCGTCTACCAAGTAAACTACATTCTCTACTTATTCTAGCTATCTTATAATCTTCTAACGCCTGTGCTTTAGTAATATCTAAGGCAAGGGGCTTATTTTTTTGCTTTTGACTCATTGTAAAAATAATCTTATTTACCGGTTACGAATATAGAATATTAAAGGTAAAAATGCTAACATTTAACATACCTTTATTTGAAATAAATCCCCAATAGTCTTACGTATAAATTAAAATAACTAACAAAAAATTACATTTTTAATAATTTAAACCAAATTAAAAACTTATCATTAAGAATTTTACAATATTAGAATTCTCATTTTCATTGACTTTTGGCAATATTTAAAAAAAATAAAAAGCCCTTCTTTTACAAGAAGAGCTTTAAGGTTATCGGATTATGGTAACAAAATCATCCATATCTTTTCTAACTTTTTTCATTGGATGCAGCCAATCATTTTCTGGATCTCTTTTACCGAGAGCCAAGATGGAAACACTCTTGAGTCCCTTGTGAGTTAAACCTAGAAACTCATCTAGTTGATCATTGTGAAACCCCTCCATAGGAGATGCATCAATTCTGTATTCAGCTGCTGCAGCAATACTCATAGCCATTCCTATATATGCCTGTCTAGCTGCATGTTGAAATTGTTGATCTAGAGTAAGAGAAGAAAAATTAGCTTTCAAAGAATTCTTATAATCTAACATACTATCCTTAGGCATCTCTCTTTGTTTTTCAACTAATGTAAACACTTTATCTAAACGCTCAGAAGTATAACTGTCCCAAGCAGCAAAAATAAGTAAATCGGAACTCTCAACAATCTGGGCTTGATTCATAGCTATACCAAATAATTCCTGTTTTACTTGCTGATTTTTAATTAAAATTACTTCAAATGGTTGTAACCCAGAAGAAGTTGGAGCCAAACGAGCTGCTTCAATAATATCCATGACTTTATCATGATCCAATTTATGAGATGCATCATAACGCTTTGTTGCGTAACGCCATTGTAAAGCTTTTAAGAGTTCCATATACTATAATTTTAAAAAGTTGCTATTCTAAATATTCCTTTAAATACTGATTGACATTTTTCTCTATGCGTTTAGCTATATTATCGGTAGGTGCTTTCACAAACTCAGTTCCTAATATACTTTGATATAACTCTATGTATCTATTAGAAACAGATTCAACATAGGCTGGTGTCATTAAAGGAATAGTCTGTGAGGGTTGACCACTAAAACCTTGATCTAAGAGCCATTGTCTAACAAATTCTTTACTTAACTGCTTTTGCGGTAAATTTTTAGATTGACATTCCAAGTAGGTGTCTGCATAAAAATACCGAGAAGAATCTGGGGTATGAATTTCATCAATCAATACAATTTCCCCTTGGTTTGTCTTACCAAATTCATACTTTGTATCTACTAAAATAAGCCCTTGTTCTTGTGCTATTTCACATCCCCTTTTATACAAGGCTCTTGTATAGTTCTCCAAAACCAGATAATCTTCTAAACTAACAATTCCTCGCTCAATAATTTGCTCACGAGAAATATCCATATCATGCAAACCTAAATCCTCTTTTGTAGAAGGAGTTATAATTGGATAAGGCAAAGGATCATTTGGTTTTAAACCCTCTGGCAGCTCAACTCCACATATAATTCTACTTCCTTGTTGGTATTCTCTAGCTGCATGCCCGGCTAGGTAACCTCGTATAACCATCTCTACTTTGAAAGGCTTGCATACCTTACCTATCATTACATTAGGATCTGGACAAGCAATTAACCAATTAGGCACAATGTCCTTTGTTAGCTCCATAAAGCGAGCGGCTATTTGATTTAATATTTGTCCTTTATAAGGAATTCCTTCGGGTAAAACCACATCAAAGGCAGATAATCTATCGGTAGCTACCATCACTAAATAAGTATCTGCAATGGTATAAACATCTCTGACTTTTCCTTTATAAAGAGAAGTTTGGTTATCAAACAAAAAATTGGTTTGTGTAATCGTGTTTGTCATATGTATAAATTGTGTAGTTCTTTTTATTGCTATTATCAACAAGTCTACTTTTCTAAAAATATTTAAAAGCAGACCAAAGCTTTCACAAATGCGTTGCACTAATATAAGGAGTATTATACAAAGTTACAATATACCCTTTTGAATATTACTCTTTTACTAAATCAAACACTTTTGCAATCTCCTATGCAAAAATACTAATTTACCCCTTTTTGAAATGTGTTTTTTTTATTTTTTTACACAAGTTTATGCAATAAAATAACAATATCATTTTGCACTAGATTCAAAACTTTTTATGAATTGATTTTAGAAATCCCTTAGCATAACTTTGAGCTAAACTAGATAAGGCCTTAGTTACTATTTGTATTATATTTCAGATTAGAGTCCAAAATCACAAAATTCAGGTAAAAAAGCAAAAAATGGCAACTATCCAAGACATAGTCACTATATTTGCAAAGCATGGATATCAATATCTTATTGCATGTAGCTTTGGAGAATCGTGTGCAACTCACGAACTGTCGCGCAACTGTGAATTAAAGAACACTTTAAAAGTCAGATCGCCAAATAATTACATAAAAAAACAACCTGACTTGTCGCGTAACATAGTAAACAGGATAACATATCACCTCCTCTGACTCTATAGTTTAGAGAAGGAATCTATGATTTACATGAAGGCAAATAGTTTGGTTGTTCTAGAATTAAAATATAACTAGTTAAATAGTAAAAACAGATTTCAAAAAATAAATATGGAAAATCAATTAACAAGTAGAGAGCAACGTATCGCCAAAAAAATCAAAGATTCTCAAACACACGTTTTTCGTGCAGTTTTTCCAGGACAAACAAATCACCACAACACCATGTTTGGTGGAGCAGTACTTTATATAATGGATGAGATTGCCTTTATGACTGCAACAAGATTTTGTCGCAAACCCATTGTAACAGTCTCTAGTGACAAGGTAGATTTTAACCATCCAATTCCAGCTGGAACTCTAGTGGAGTTAATTGGAACTGTAACAAGAGTTGGACGAACAAGTTTAGATGTTAGCGTAGAGGTTTTTGTAGAAAGCATGTATAGAGAAGGAAGAGAAAAAGCAATCACTGGAAACTTCACTCTAGTAGCTATTAATGAAAGCAAGCGTCCTGTACCGGTAATTGATGAAATAGAATAATTTCAAGACGACACTGTCTATTAAAGATCAGCAGTACCAAAACACCTGGTTTATTTTACATAACAGAGTAGAAGAATTTTATTTTAACATTATCAATCAAGTAAGCATTATAGATATTGCAGAGCCTATTTATGACTTATCAATTGCTGGGTTTTTACGTTTTTCTGACGAAAAATTCAAGGAAACAAATACTAATTCCAGCTCACTGTATTGGCACAGAGGATATTATCGCAATTTTATTTTTAAAAATTTATACCTGAAAATATTAAATAAAGAAAACAATGAATTGGAGTACTTTAAAGTAGATTTTCACGACTATGGTGAACGTATGTATTATTATATCCTTTAAACAAATAAAGCTTGGCAAGAGATTTTAAAAATCCTTACCAAGCTTTATTTATTAGTTTGAAATCCTTTAAAAATTAGTTCACTTTATTAGTTACTAACTAAAACAAAAAGACTTCTGTATATTTTACTGTATCTGGATTATTGTACAGCATTTTCGATTTCTTCTACCATCATTTTGATAGATTTCAATCCACCTCCTGATAAGTACCAAATCTCTGGGTTCAAGAATACAATATTATCCTCATTGTAAGCGTTTGTTTGCTTAATTAATTCGTTAGCAAACTCCTCTTTATCCATTTTAGCACGTTTTACTGCAGCACCTCTATCGATTACAAATAAATAATCTGGATTTACTTCTTTGATAAATTCACTAGAAATTACTTGTCCATGAGTAGCAGTAGCATCTAAATTTTTATCAGCTGGTTTAACACCAAAAACGTCATGTATAATACCAAAACGAGATCCTGGTCCATATGCACTAAAACGTCCTTCGTTTACTAAAACTATCAAAGCAGTTTTATCCGAATCACTAGTTATAGCATTAATTGCAGCAATACGCTTATCAATATCCTCTAGTTCTTTTTCAACTTGCTCTTGTTTTCCGTAAAGCTCTCCAATTACTCTTTGATTAGCTTTAAAGCTCTCAATATAGTTTTCACGGTCTATATCTAAATTAATAGTTGGAGCAATTTTACTAAGCTCATCATATAAAGCCGCCTGTCTTGTAGAGATGATAATAAGTTCTGGATCTAACTCGTTTACTTTTTCAAAATTAGGTTCTTTGATTCCACCTACATCCACAGCAGATGGGTCGTTTTGATGACCTTGTAAATAAGATGGTAAACTTGCCTTAGGAAACCCTTTAGCTGGAATATCTAAATCATCATAAGTATCTAAAATACCGTAATGTAAAATAACTACATTTTCAGGGTTTTCTGGTACTGAAGTTTGCCCAGATAAATGATCCACTGTAATTTGTTTAGCATTTGGATCTACTTCTTTTTTGTTTGCCTGATCACAAGAAGCGAAAAGCACAAAAGATGCTGCTATGCAACTTACTAAAAATTTATTCATAATAATTTATTTGATAGTTTTTATTTAAAATATATACAGATTTTGTTATCACAATTATCTACAATAGTCATATCTATATCGAAGACTTCTTTCATAATGCCTTCGGTAATAATATCCTTTGTTGGACCAAAGTGAATAATTTTATGATCTTTTACAGCAGCGATATAATCCGCGTAAGACGAGGCATAATTAATATCATGAACTACGATAATAATTGTCTTACCATATTCATCTGCTAACACCCTTAGAATCTTCATGATTTCAACAGAGTGCTTCATATCTAAGTTATTCAAGGGTTCGTCTAAAAGAATATATTCCGTATCTTGAGCCAATACCATGGCTAAAAAAGTACGCTGTTTTTGCCCACCACTTAACTCATCTATATACTGTTTTCTTATATCTGACAAGCCCATAAACTCAAGACTTTCCTCTATTTTTTCTGTATCATAAGTAGTTAACCTACCTTGGCTATGAGGAAAACGCCCGAAAGAGACTAACTCCTCTACGCTCAATCTTATATTGGGATTATTGGATTGTTTTAAAATAGATAAACGCTTTGCGAAGTCACGGTTAGTAAAACCGGTTACCTCTTGATCTAAAAGGTTAATTTCTCCAGAATCTCTAGCTACCAATCTACTTATAATAGACAAAAGTGTACTCTTCCCTGTTCCATTACCTCCTACTAAACAAGTAATTTTACCTTTAGGAAAACTTACCGACACATTATCAAGTATCATCTTCTCTCCATAAGCCTTTCGAATATTCTTTACCTCTATCATGATCTATTACTCTTTAATAATATATAAATAAAATAAATTCCTCCTACAAAATTAATAACAATACTAATTGTAGTAGACATATTGAACAAGTGTTCTACTAAATATTGACCACCTATAACCGTTACAGCAGTCAAAAGACAACAAGTCACAACCATGTTGATATGCTTACTACTCTTAACTATTTCATAGGTTAAATTGGCCACTAAAACTCCTAAAAATGTAATAGGCCCAACAAGTGCTGTACTAACAGCTACCATTACTGAGATTAGCATTAAGTTAGTTCTAATTACCCCATGGTAATCTACTCCTAAAGATATTGCATTTTCCCTACCTAAACTCATTACATCTAAGGATCTAAAATAACGAGAACCCCAAAGCATTACTATAATTAAAATAACCCCAGATACTCCAAGAAGATTTAAATTAATCTTATCAAAAGAAGCAAACATAGCATTTTGAATAATCAAAAACTCATTTGGATCAATTAATAAAACTATAAAAGAAGAGAAACTTCTAAATAAAGTCCCCATTAAAAGTCCCACTAACAACAGTAAATACATACTCTTACTTTGCTTCCTAAACACTAAATAGTACATAGCCAAGGCAAAGAGCAACATAAGCCCTACAGAGACAAAGAAGTTAGTTTGAGTATTTAATACTTGGAAAGTTTTATCACCATAGACAAACACTAGCAAACTCTGTAGTAAGAGATAAAAAGAATCAAATCCCATAATAGATGGAGTAAGAATTCTATTGGCAGCTATTGTTTGAAATACAATACTAGAATAACCTATAGCGAAAGAAATTAAAACCATAGCTAAAACCTTGTATCCTCGTCTTGGTAAAACATAGTCTAATTTACTTCCAGTAAAAGTGAACATATATATAGCGATACAAAATAATAGTGCTACAAGTAAAATCGATATTATCTTATTTTTAAACATTGCGTGTCTTTTTAAAGATTAATACCAAGAAAATAATTCCACCAATAATACTAACAGTAAGTCCAATTGGGATTTCATATGGAGCAATAACAAGACGGCTTATAATATCACATATTAACAAGAAAATCGCCCCAATTAAAGCCGTATAACTAATAGTTTTCTTCAAATTATCCCCAAACATAAGACTTACGATATTTGGAATAATAAGACCTAGAAAAGGTATAACTCCAGCCGTTAGAACCACAACGGTAGATGTAATGGCAACAAAGAAGAGTCCTAGGTAAGTTATCTTCTTGTAATCCAGTCCCAAGGAACTAGCAGCATCTTCACCCAAACCGATAATGGTAAACTTATTGGCGTATAGATAACTTAAAAGCACAATAGGAACTCCTAGATATAAAATCTCATAATTACCCTTTAGAATAGCTGAGAAATCTCCGATTAACCAACCTTCCATATTTTGTACTAGATTATACTTAAATGCAAAAAAAGTAGAAATTGCGCTCAATATATTTCCAAAAACTATACCTACTAAGGGAACAAAAATTATGTTTCTCATCTTAATTTTTGAGGCAATCTTTAAAAACACAACACTTGCAAGTAAAGCAATTGTAAAAGAGAAAATCATTTTATAAATGATTCCACCGCTTGGAAAAAGTAAAATACTAAAAAGAATACCCATTTTACAGGCATCTAAGGTTCCCATTGTAGTAGGAGAAACAAATTTGTTTAAAGAAATTTGTTGTACGATCAATCCCGAAATACTCATACCTACACCTGCAATTAATACAGCAATCATTCTTGGTATCCTACTAACAAATATAACTAGTAGCTCATCAGAATCCAACTGGCCTATATTCCAAATAGATATATCTTTCACACCTACGAAAACGGATATAAAAGATAATATAAGTACTATAAGAACTAATAAAATTCTTATCATTTTTTGCTTGTTTTTATTTAGAATAAAATTAAATAATCGCAAATATATAAAAGTATGGGTATTGGAACAAAACAAATATCAAACAAAATTTTCCATCTCTGTCTTTAAGCAAAGCAACAAATACATTAAAAATGCAAAATAAACAAAACAAATAGCAATCTGTAGCTGCTAATCACTACTTTTATTTAAAATTTACTACCAAAAACAAACTATAACGCAAAACTAAAATTCATCGAACTCAGCGATAGTACTATCCTTGTTGAAGACCTTACCACAGTATTTGAAGTATTACTTCAAGCCTCGAAGAGCTATTGTCTTTTGAATAAAACATAATATAATCTCTATTGAATAAAAGAAGCTTATCTATAGGTATTTAATGACATCAAAATAGTCTAGCTATAAAATTTTGGAAAACTTCAAGTTGACAGTAGTTGACTCTAAGGGCTTTGCACAAACATTATTTTCTAGCTTACCACAGCAATTCAATCCTTGCAAAACCTAAATAAAGTCCTCTTACAAATAAAAAACATCCTAGAATTTCAAAATTAAAAGCCATATACTCTTTGTAATACAAAAAAGG
>CANROJ010000002.1 GCA_947632215.1 uncultured Flavobacterium sp.
ACGTTTAGGACGCTATTGAATTAAAATATATATATAAAGTGTTTAAATAAAGAATTCGCTAAAAGCAAATATTAAACTCCAGAGCATTTTTAATAAAATCCTACTGGCTATTATATATTTTTCAAACTTATATTGGTATTTTTTTAAAGTATTAAATACAGGATATTTAATCATTATTTTAGATATAGTATCTTATTATTGAGAACTCATTGCTAAATCAAAGGGTAGTTGTAACTTTAAAAACAAACAACAACGATCTATTACCCTTAAGTTGTTATTTAAAGTAAAGATAACATTAAAGTATATTTAATATAAATACATAATAGATGGGATATAATTTAAAGATACAACGTCTAGTTTTACAGACCCAGAGTGAAGCCAGTATTCAGGATAAGCTTAAGCTTTTATTGGAAGCTATTCAAATAGCTGATTTTAATGCCGATATAGATTGGGGTTTTGATCTTCGTATTGAATTGATTACTACAGAAGTTTTGGTTGCAAGTACAAACCTTAGTGTACCTGCTATTGTTTGGATATTAGATATAGTTGATACTAATCCAGATTATTTTGAACCCATAGAATATCTTCATGAGTATAAATGGTTGTTTGCATGTAGTTTTAGAACTACAGATGTAAGTCCAGAGCAATTTTTTGCAATCGCAGAAGATTTCATTAGGCGCCTAGAACAGGCAGGCTACAGTAAGCGCGCCTATTTTCAAATATTGGCAATGTGGTATCAACATATTCAAAATTTTGAAAAGGGTAAAGAAATTATCGCTTTACTAAAGCAAGAGCCTATAGATGAGCTGTCAGATAATATGGCTTTTGAATTAACTTTGGAAAGCTATAATTTAATTAAATTAGGATTTATAGAAGAAGCTTTAATTTTTGGTAATTCTCTTTTTAGTACGAAATTCGAATATTTAGATACTGCTTTTGATTCTTATTGCGTGTTTGCTTATGAATTCTTTTTGCTAAAGGATCCACGCGCATATGAGTATTTTAGACTGGCCTTAAGTAAGGAGAAACAATATGAATCTTCCGATTGTACCTCAAATATTAGAAGTCGTATATTGTTTATGTTTCTGCAAGATCAATACGGTATGTCAGAGTGTTGGAGTCTTTTTGAAAAAATATGTTGGTGGGAGCAAGGAACAGAAGATTATTATAGCTTTTATTTTATAAAATTTTCTTTGCCTATGCTTAAAAAACAAACAGGGTATAGAAAATTCTCTTTTCCTAATAGATTTCCTCTTTACGCGGAAGATGGGCGCTATAATATGCAGGAGTTATTTATTCACTTTAAACAAAGAGCTATGTCTTACGCTAAAGCGTTTGATAATAGAAACGGAAATAATTTTTATAAAACAGAAATAGAATATTTCCTCAGTTTAAAATAAGCTAATTTGTCCACTTTTATTATCATCGTCTTTGCTAATTGTTTTCAATATTTTTTTAGCCTTAGATTTTGTATTCTTTTTAAAGTCTGTGTCTTTTTGATGAGTTTGCTCTTGTTTTATTACCTGAGTATCTTCAACCAAATCTAATAAAGGATTTATTATATTTTGGACTTCAACTTGAGTACCCTGTAGTGGAGCAGCTTTTTCTTCAAGGTCTAAATTAAATAAATTCAATTCTTTATCACTAGATGTTTCTTGTAGGTGTTGATCTAGGGACTCAATAGTTCGGGTTAATGCATTATTGGTGTTTTGTTCAAAAAGATCCAGTTTTACTTCAGACATTGATATAAAAGCTTGTTTTGCATCTTGTTCTAAAGTTGGTGTAGATTCATGATTACTAAAAGTATCAAGTTTTGAATCTTGGCTTGTTTTCTCTGGTGATAATTCAGTTAAATCTGTAGGTAACTCCTTTGAAATAGGCTCAATGGCTACAGTATAGGGAATAATACTATCAACAGAATTATTATTTACTTGAGTCTTATCTATAGCAAACTGGTCAATATTCAACTTATTAGCTAGATCAGTGATTATTTTATTGACTTTCTTATCTTTTGTTTGATTTTGCTTCTCGGCAAATTCCAAGAGTTTAAATAAAGTATATCCTTGGTGGAACTTTAAAGTTAAGGACTGTTTTTTATTGTGATCTAATATAGAAACTTGTATTTGTACGCTCTTGGCTCTATTTGCTAGTAGCGAGATAAGCTCTTCCTTACAGCTAATGACAAAGGCATCCGTAATATTTTTCACTAAATATAAATCCGTATTCTCTAATATTTTAATTACGGTAAGAAGGACGTCGTTATTTAGTTTTAAGGAAATTTTTTGGATCATTTTATAAATAGAGTAAAGAAACTTTTTAGCTTAATATCGAAAAGTACAAAATAAGGGAAAAATATTGGAATTACAATTTTTTGGTTAGAAAATAATGCTAGGCATAATTTAAATAACCTTATAAGTTTTAGTTAGTTGTTGTTTTTTTGCTCTATAAGCCAAGGAAAGTTTTTAACAGGAAAATACAGTTAGTAACTAGTTTGACTAAAGCAGGAGTATTTTAGGAACAATGCAGGTATAAATCGAAATAAAGCCCCCTTGCAGCAGTAGAGTAAAATACTATAATTATCAACAATGTTAATAAGATAATTAACAAGACAGATATAATTGTTTATAAATATTTATGTCTGATTATATGGACTCTTTAATAGGAGTATATGATGTATAGATTATTGATAATCAAGATTGTTTGTAACTTTATATCATTAAATAGATTGTTAATAACTCAATATTTTATTTCTTTATCGCCTGGCTATAGAGTAATTTTTAGAAAAGATATCAACATTTTATGTTTGTATCTATGTTTTTAGGGTCTTAATCTGTTTAAACAAGTACTTATTGGCTTAAATAACTCGAATTTATCACTGGCGTAAATACTATTTATAGATAGTTATCAACAATGTTTATAAATATGTTTATAATTATTACCAGGTTGTTAATAACTATATTATTCTATATTATTAAGGTTTAATTAACTGTAAATAAGCTGTTTGTTGTTTGTGTTGATTAAATGTGTGGTCTGTTATTAGGTATTAAATAGGTGTTTAAATTTGTTTATGAACATAGTTATCAACATAATTGTTCACAAGTATAGATGCGATTAAATTAGTGTGTTTGTTATGACTTAAAACAAGTGTTAGATGAATAAAGGAGATAGAAGCTGATTTTTGTTAGGTTTTAATTTTATTTTTCAAATTACTTTTGTAAAATAAAAGGTAGGTAGCCATAATAATTTAAATAACTATAATAAAGATTACTTATAAGAATTAGGTTATCTATAGTTATTCGAACATGAACTGATATCTAATTTATAGAAATAGATTATGGAAGCAAAAAAAATAAAAAGTAGAAGAAAAGAATTAGGTTTAACACAGGAAAGTATTGCGAAGGGCTTAGGGATTTCTCAAAAGGCTTACTGTGACATCGAAAATGGAAAAACGAAATTGAAAACAGATACATTAGATAAGGTGTGCAAAATTCTTCGAGTTTCTCCATTTGCTGTTTGTCCTATCTCATGTGAATGTTCCGTGGAAATAGAGCGAAAACATTTGAAACTTGTGTCTTTTTTACAACAAAACAACATTGAGATACCTCTAGAGTTAGTATAACAAAAAAGTCTCTTTTAAAAGAGACTTTTTTGTTATACTTATTCAATGTTCCATCTAAGGAGACTAGCTCCCCAAGAGAAGCCTGCACCGAAGGCTGTTAATAAAAGAAGGTCGCCTTTCTTTATTTTATCTTTGTGTTGCCATATACACAAAGGTATAGTGGCAGCTATTGTATTTCCAAAGTATTCTATGTTACTCAAGGTCTTTTCTGGAGTAATGCCCAATTGTGCTCCTACTGCATCAATTATTCTTTGATTAGCTTGATGCGGAATTAGATAATCTACCTTATTAATATTTAAGTTATTTTGGTTAAGAATGTCTTTACAGGCTTTACTCATAGAAGTTACGGCTTGTTTAAAAACAACTTTTCCATCTTGTTGTATATAAGGGTTTTGCTGATGCTCACTTTGGGTAGTATGTGGATAAAGAGATCCTCCAGCAAGTATATTTAGAGACTCTTGTCCTAGTCCATTGCTACATAATAAAGCATCTATGATGCCCTCTTCTTTTGAAGGTTCAAGCCATACTGCACCAGCTCCATCTCCAAAAAGAACATTGGTTGAACGGTCCTGTAAATCAACATAGGCACTAATTTTATCCGCTCCTACAACTACTACATTAGTATATCTGTTAGATTCTATTAGCGATGCTGCTAAATCTAACGCATATAAAAATCCTGAACAAGCTGCATTTACATCGAAAGCCCAAGGAGAGCTTATCCCAAGTTTTCCACAAATTATATTTGCTGTACTAGGCATAGGCATATCTGGGGTTGAGGTAGCTACAATTAATGCTTGTATATCATTGATGTTCTTATTGTAAGATTCTGCTAAATTTTTTATGGCAGCAACAGCCATGTCAGAGGTTGCTAGATTTGTATCTAATATTCGGCGTTCCTTAATCCCAGTTCGCTTTAAAATCCATTCATCTGTTGTGTCTGATATCTTTTCAAGATCACTATTAGTTCGTCTGTTTTGAGGAACAAACCCACCAATTGCAGTGATCGATGCAAATGTATTTTTACTACTCATGTATTTGACATTTATTTAAGAGACATAAAGGCAATAAATTAGGATTTAGGTAAAATATATTCCTTTTAGTCATTAACTCGAATGCAAATTTGCAGCTATTTGTTGTAATTATGGTAGTTAAATAAACGGTTATAGTTGTAAAAAAGACGCATTGTTTACAAGGCTAATTAGATAGTTTATACTCTCTAGGAGACATTCCAGTATTTGTTCTAAAGAATTTGCTGAAGACTGAATTATCGGGGAAATTCAATAGGGATACCACGTCATTAATAGAGTTTTTTGGGTTTTTTAGTAGAACTTTGGCCTCTAGTAATATAGTTTCGGTTATAATTTGTTTTGGTGTCTTTTCGAAAACTTCTGAAATGATTTTTGTTAAGTGTTTTCTGCTAATAAAGAGTTGCTGGGCATAGAAGTCTACCCTGCGTTCTTTTTTAAAGTGTTTTGCTATGAGTTGTAAAAAATCATTAGCGATTGCCTCTTTTCTTAGCTGTTTTTTAGTGTTATCGGATTGAAGTGTTTTGTTATAGAAATCGGCTATCTCATAAATTAGAGTGGAAAAATAGCTTAGTATTAATTCTTTTCCAAAATTATTTTCATTAAAGTAAGATAATTGAGCAATGCGTTTAAGGTTGTATTTTAGACCAAGAGCAACCCCTCGTTCTAACGAAACTACTTTAGCGTGAGTAGAGGAAAAGAATCGAATTAAATTAGAAGATTTAATATGAAAGCCTGCTTCTAGAAACAGCGTCGAATCTACAAAGAGTGTTTTTACAGTAAAGTCATGAGTGAAGTTTTTTATTTCAAAAAATTGATTCGATAAAACTACAAGTAAATCATCTTTCTTCACTATAGTAGGCTCTAAATTAATTGTGATTTCACATTTCCCAGAGGTTATTAATATTAGGCCAAAAGAGGTGAATTGATAAGGACGATCAATAACGAAATATTTTTGGTGTGCCTTGTTTATGTTAAGTACAGCTATACGGGGGTCAGTCATAGTATTTCGGTATCTACGAGTGATTTGTTCTAATGTGTATATCTGTATGTACGGAGGGTTGGACACGCTAAAGAGTAATTATATGTTTGTTTTAAAATATTGGTTTGCTTGCTGGTAGATGTTATTCTAAGAGAAGTTTTTTGAAATAAAAATACTGATCTAAACCAAGTGTGGTACATATAGATCTCATGTAGTGTTCTAAGTGTTTATCTACTAAGTAGCTATGTGAGAATTGAGAAGGGGGAAAGTAGTCTTGGTCATCTCTGGTAGTATAGGAAGCTAAATGAAAACGAGCTACAAATTCTAAGTCCAGATCTGAACGATACACTTCTTCTCTAATGCCTCGAAGTAAATTGTCTTTAATTAGTTTGAGAAACTTCTTTTTATAAATATTTTTTTGTTTTAAAAATATCTTAGGGTAATATTTTTGTAATTGGTAGCTAGATATCGAAGAATCAATATCCATGGTTTGTTTTACATTTTTATGAGCATAAACCAGTTCGGATATTGCTCCCGATTTTTCATTATTAGCAGTAATGATTTGTTCTACATATTGGTTGTTGGTCAACTGTAGGCTTCTCTCAATTAATTGGGGTTTTGAGGAGAAATATACATAAATTGTTTTCTTTGAAATATTTAGGTCCATAGCAATATCATCCATAGTGACTGTTTTATAGCCATGCTCTAGAAAAAGCCTGGTGGCTCTGGATACAATTTCGTTTTCCATTTTTGTGTAGTATAGGTTAGTGGATGCTAAATATAGGAAGCTTTTAAAAAATAAACTTACTTAGTTTGGAGTTTTAGTGGAAATATAACTAATTTTTTTCTCTATTTACTCTAAAACAGTCTTTTCAGAAAAAGTAAAAATCCTAAAGATGTATAGTGAAAGAAAAAACACGTATTTTTACATCAAAATATTTTTAAATGCAATCGATAGTAAAATATAAAGAGCAAATTTCAGAATATATTAATTCTATTTCTTTTAATAATGAACCTCAGGAGTTATATACTCCTATTAGTTATATCCTTTCTTTAGGAGGTAAACAAATAAGACCCGTATTGACTTTAATGGCTGCCGATATCTTTGGAAGTGATCCATTAAAAGCTATTCATGCAGCTACTGCTATTGAATTGTTTCATAATTTCTCTTTAATGCACGATGATATTATGGATCAAGCTGAACTTCGTCGCGGTAGAGACACAGTGCATAAAAAATGGGATACCAATACGGCTATTCTTTCTGGAGACGCTATGTTAATCCTTGCTTATCAGTATTTTGAAAATTATGAACCTTTAGTTTTTAGAGATTTAGCTAAGTTGTTTAGTAAAACTGCTCTTGAAGTTTGTGAAGGACAACAGTGGGATATTGAATTTGAAACTAGTAATGAAGTAGAAATTCCTCAATATATACAAATGATTAAGTTTAAGACAGCTGTGCTTGTTGCAGCTGCTTTAAAAATGGGAGCTATAGTTGCTGGAGCTAGTCAGCAGAATGCTTTGGATATTTATGATTTTGGATTGAATTTAGGATTAGCTTTCCAACTACAAGATGACTTCTTAGATACATTTGGTGATCAAGCTGTTTTTGGAAAAGTAATAGGAGGCGATATTCTAGAGAATAAGAAAACGTTTTTATACTTAAAAGCACTTCAAAATGCTAACGAACTTCAAAGAGCAGAGTTAGAAGATTTGTTTAATAATAAGTCTTTACAAGGCCAAGCGAAAATTGATAGAGTAAAAGAATTGTATGAACAAACTAGTACCAAGGAAGATTCTTTAGAGCTAATTAAAGATTATACACAAAAGGCTTTAGCTATTTTAGATAAAATGGACCTCCCTAAAGATAAGAAGCAACAATTATTAGTCTTTAGTGAAGAATTAATGGATCGTCAAGTATAGATATATGACTGAAAATATTACTTTTTTACATAATAATGTAACTAGCCAGAAGCTACTTTGTGATTTGATTTTACAGGTACAGAAGGATTTACAAACTACGGTAGATAGTGATATTGTTTTGCAATGTACTACCCCTGAGGAGTTGGTTGTAGAATTGAGTGATTATTTATATCAGATTCTAAACTCTACCAATGTAGCTCGTTTTTCAGTTTTTCTGTATCGTGTCGATGTAAGGGAAGATAAGTTAAAGGCTTTAGAAGCTACAGATGTAGAGAATTATGTTCAAAAGGTTGTGTTTCTTGTTTTACAAAGAGAATTTCTAAAAGTTTATTTGAAAGACAAGTATAGTGAATAAATATTATTTTCAAACTTATTAGATAAACAAGGGCTTTTACTTTAAGTAAAAGCCCTTGTTTATTAGAAATACATACGGATAAAAGGCATATAAGCACTAGGGTATATCATATCTTTTTCTTTATATAGAACATTGTAGCGAACTCCTGCTGTTATAGGGCCACTGGTATAACCTAAACCCACAAATAGTGCAGTATTCCAAAAATTATCTTTTACTTTATTTGAATCTCTATAGGTATAGGTATTATTAACTCTTAATTGTTCTAACTCCAAGGACACCTGTATAGCGGGAATAGGATTTGATAAGGTAATAAGACTGGCTCCGTAAAGCCAAGAATTGTAGGATTTTACATAATTGTTGTAATACGTTCGATTTTCGCTGTGAATGTAATTTGTTTGTAAGGCAATTCCCGCAGAAAAATAAGGATTAAATTCTCTTATGACACTAGGGGCAATCATAATATCGGTATATCTACTTCCGAAACCTAATCCTAGCCCTCCTCCGAATTTCCATTTTTTATCATATTCATAATTTTGGACATGATTTGCTTTATGTTGTGCGTTTATTAAAAAACAAGCGCCGAAAAAAAAGGATAATAGCAAAAAAAACTGCTTTTTATTTTTATTTAGGTATTTCATTTTTATGTTGTATATCTTATAAGTAGATAAAAATAACTAAAAGTATATAGTAATCTCATAAAGAGTTGTATTTTTGTGAAAATATATTTAAACAAAAGGTCTTTAGACGAAATTATGGATAGATATTCCTTTTTAAATGCGGCACACACTGCATTTTTTGCAGAATTATACGATCAATACATAGAAAGCCCAGATAGCGTAGAACCTAGTTGGAGAGCTTTTTTTCAAGGATTTGATTTTGCGAACGAATTCAGTGATGGGCCTGTAGAACAATTATCACAAGCTTATTCACAAGGTGATAATGCTAGTGTAAATAATGCAAGTCAAGTAGAGAAAGTTCAAAAAGAATTTTCAGTTTTACGCCTTATTGACGCATACAGAACTTATGGGCATTTACTTACTAAAACAAACCCATTAAGAGATCGAAAAGTTGAACATCCCGATTTGAGTTTAGAGAAGTTTGGTCTTTCTCAAGCTGATTTGAATGTCAGCTTTGAAGCTGCAAAAACAATACAACTACCAACATCAACTTTATCAGAAATTCTTGCACAATTAGACAAGGTTTACTGCTCTACATTAGGTATTGAATACAAGTACATTGCCGACGAGAAAGCATTGTCTTGGATTCAAGAACATTATGAAGCTCCAGAAGCTAAATTTAATAGTGATGAGAAAAAAGAGATACTTCATAAGTTGATTGAAGCTGTGTCTTTTGAAAACTTCTTAAACACAAAGTATGTAGGGCAAAAACGATTTTCTTTAGAAGGGCTAGAAGCTGCTATTCCAGCAATGGATTTCTTAATCGATGCTGCTGCTAGTAAAGGAGTAGAAGATATCGTTGTGGGTATGGCACACAGAGGGAGGTTAAATGTTTTGGCCAATGTATTTAAAAAGCCAACACAGGAGATTTTCTCAGAATTTGACGGTAAAGATTACGATGAGGTAGAGGGATTTGATGGAGACGTTAAATACCACTTAGGATTAACTTGCGATCGTCAAACACGCAGTGGAAAGGATGTTCATATGAACCTGACTCCAAACCCTTCACATTTAGAGACTGTTGGAGCTGTTATAGAAGGTATTTCTAGAGCAAAACAGGATGTGAAATATGCCTTAGATCCATCTAAAGTTTTACCTATCGCTCTACATGGTGATGCAGCCATTTCTGGACAAGGAATTGTTTATGAAATTATTCAAATGGCACAATTACGTGGTTACAGCACTAATGGTACAATTCACATTGTCTTGAATAATCAAGTAGGATTTACTACAAATTATAGTGATGGTCGTTCTTCTACTTATTCAACAGATATAGCTAAGGTAACACAATGTCCAGTACTACATGTTAATGCGGATGATACTGAGGCAGCAGTCAGAGCATTCTTATTTGCTTTAGACTATCGTATGGAATTTGGTCGTGATGTTTTCATTGATTTAGTAGGTTATAGAAAGTATGGACATAACGAAGGGGATGAGCCTAAGTTTACACAGCCAATTCTATATAAACTAATTTCTAAACACGCTAACTCTCGTAATATTTATACGGACAGACTTTTATCAGATGGTGTTATTACCGAAGATTTTGTTAGTTCTTTAGAGAAGCAGTATAAAGATGTTTTAGAAGTGGATTTAGAAACTTCTCGTAAAAACGAATATGCTAAGATTAGAACTTTCATGGAAGAAAACTGGAAGGACTTTCAACGTGTAGAACGCGATGCGATGGTTGCTAATTACGATACTAAGGTTTCTTTAGAAACATTAACTTCTATAGCTAAAGTAATTACAGAATTACCTGCCGATAAAAAGTATATCAATAAGATTAAAAGATTGATAGGAGACAGAAAAGCAATGTTCTTTGAGAACGATCGTTTAGATTGGGCAATGGGAGAGCTTTTAGCTTACGGATCTTTATTAACTCAAGGTTATGATGTTCGTATGAGTGGACAAGATGTTGAGCGAGGAACCTTCTCTCACCGTCATGCAGTAGTTAAGACAGAAGACACCGAAGAATCTGTAATCTTATTAAATCAATTAGAGAATCAAAAAGGAGAGTTTAGAATTTTCAATTCTTTACTTTCTGAGTATGCTGTATTAGGATTTGAGTATGGTTATGCTTTAACTAATCCAAATACTCTTACAATTTGGGAAGCACAATTTGGAGATTTCTCCAATGGAGCACAAATAGTTTTAGATCAATATATCTCGGCTGCTGAGGATAAATGGACAACTCAAAATGGAATTGTAATGTTATTGCCTCACGGGTATGAGAATCAAGGAGCAGAACACTCTTCGGCTAGATTGGAGCGTTACTTACAATTATGTGCAGAAGATAATATGTATGTTGCAAACTGTACAACTCCTGCGAACTTCTTCCATATGATGCGTAGACAAATGGTAACAAACTTTAGAAAACCTCTAATTGTTATGTCTCCTAAGAGTTTACTAAGAAGTCCTAATGCTGTTTCTACTGTGAGTGAATTAACTCAAGGTGGGTTTCAATATGTAATTGATGATGCTAATGTTGATGCTTCAAAAGTTACTTCATTAGTGTTTGTAAGTGGTAAATTCTACTATGATCTAGTTGCAAAAAGAACGGAACTAGAAAGAGAAGATATTGCCTTTGTTCGTATTGAGCAACTATTTCCTCTTCCAGTGGAGCAAATTAAAGAAGTGATTGCTAAATATCCAAACGTTCAAGATTACGTTTGGGCACAAGAAGAGCCACGCAATATGGGTGCTTACACTTATATAGCTACTAACTTTGAAGAAAAACCTCTACGTTACGCTGGAACTAAAGCATACAGTGCACCTGCATCTGGAAGCTCTGTACGTTCCAAAAAACGTTTTGCTTATGCAGTTGAGAAAGTTTTCAACAAAGACTTATAATAAAAAATCGTATTTTTACAAAACAATATCTAATTAAAGAATAGAAAAGATGAGCATCTTAGAAATGAAAGTTCCTTCACCGGGTGAGTCAATTACAGAAGTTGAAATCGCTACATGGTTAGTTAAAGATGGAGATTACGTTGAAAAAGACCAAGCGATTGCTGAAGTAGATTCAGATAAAGCTACTTTAGAATTACCTGCAGAGGTAAGTGGTATCATCACTTTGAAAGCTGAAGAAGGTGATGCGGTTGCTGTTGGTGAAGTAGTATGTTTAATTGATACTAGTGCAGAGAAACCTTCGGGGTCTACTGCTGCAAAAAAAGAGCCAGAACAAGAAGCTCCAAAACAAGAGGTTGCTAAAGCTGCACCTGTAGCTGCACCAGCTGCTACTTATGCAAGTGGAAGCGCATCTCCGGCTGCTAAGAAAATTTTAGATGAAAAGAACATCGATGCTACTACTGTTGTTGGTACTGGAAAAGATGGAAGAATAACAAAAGAAGACGCTATCAACGCTAAGGTTTCTATGGGAACTCCTACAGGTGGACCAAGAAACGAAACACGCAAGAAAATGTCGATGTTACGTCGTAAAGTTGCAGAGCGTTTAGTTGAAGCTAAAAACACTACAGCTATGTTAACTACATTTAATGAAGTTAACTTGACTAACGTAAATAAATTGAGAAGTGAGTACAAAGATGCCTTTAAAAACAAACATAATGTTGGATTAGGTTTTATGTCTTTCTTCACCAAAGCAGTTACTCGTGCTTTAGAAATGTATCCAGATGTAAATTCTATGATCGATGGGCAAGAGCAAATTAAATTTGATTTTGCAGATATTTCTATTGCAGTATCAGGTCCTAAGGGATTAATGGTACCTGTTGTTAGAAATGCAGAGTTATTATCTTTCCGTGGTGTAGAATCAGAAATTAAGCGTTTAGCTATTCGAGCTCGTGACGGGCAAATCACTGTGGATGAGATGACAGGTGGTACTTTTACAATCACTAATGGTGGTGTGTTTGGATCAATGTTATCTACACCGATTATAAACCCTCCACAATCTGCTATTTTAGGAATGCACAATATTATCGAACGTCCTATAGCGGTAGACGGAAATGTTGTTATTGCTCCAATGATGTATTTAGCTCTTTCTTATGATCACCGTATTATTGATGGTCGTGAGTCAGTAGGATTCTTAGTTGCTATTAAAGAAGCTTTAGAAAATCCAGCTGAGTTATTATGTGGTAATGATCCTAAGAAAGCTTTTGAATTATAGTAGCTTTCTATTTACATATCAAGCGGTAATGTGTTAGCACATTACCGCTTTTGTTTTTTATATTAGTAGGTTGTAAAACAAATTTATTTCTGATATTTATGTATACTTTGGTTAGGTTAAAAAACATTACAAGAAACAAGTTGGTACTGGTATTGTGCTTGACATTGAGTTTTTGCTACAGTGGAGCACAAGAGTTGTCAACTATTGCTTTTAGAGATTCTATAATAAAGAGTAATAATAATGCTCAGATTTCTGCTTTAAGTTATTTTGGTGAGAAAAGAAGTCTTTTTTATTACCAGGTAATAAATGCAAAGGATACCATTATGGTTCCCTCTAGTAAGGTATATTATACAGATGTAGCTTTAATGGATGTGCCTAGAGAGGGTTATATTCGTTTTGTGGACTCTAATACTAATTTGGTAGGATTATTGTCTAGTCAAGGCAAAGTTGCCTTAGAGGCTGTTTATAAAGATTTAGGACCTGTTAGAAATTCCACTCTTATGGCTTTGAATGATGATATTCAAAAAACGTATGACAAGCAAATAGATAGTATAATAAATAAACCAGAATTTTTCAATGGTCTTAGTATTGATTTGATTAGTCCTAATGGCAAAGTTTTAGTGAAAGATTTTAACTATACTCCAGATATTGACTTCTATACCTTAGAGCTACTCAAAGAACCTAAAAACGATCCTTTTTATATAGTATATCCAGCTGCTGATGGATATTATCACTTCATTAATAAGACCAAGGTTTTCGAAAAATATTTTTTTGAAGTATTTTTACCTGGGTTCAACTCTAGAGAGTATCGAAGTGTTGTTTGTGAAAAATTAAAGGGATATTTTGTTGGACAAGATTTTTTAGAGCAAGAGTTTGTTAGTTTTGATTATCAAGACTTAGAGGATTCAAGTCTTGTATATTTAGAGCAATTACTACAAGAAGTGCAGCATGATCAAGTTTCAGATGTTCCAAGTCACAGGTATACTATTGTTATGAATAGCTTAGATAATGTGTTAGGAAATATAGATATCTCTATGTTTGAAAACACGAGGTATTTAGATGAAAATCAACAATGGAATATCGAGCTTTATGATCTTTTTCAAGTAACTATAACACAAGTTGAGAATAATCAAGTAAGAAAAAGTACTCTTGTTTTTTTTAGAGATAACGATAATAGTTTTAAACTTGTCGAAGTTGATTTAAACCAAAAATGGCAAACTTTGTAGATTATTAAATCTAAGGTTTGAGAGTAAATATGATAAAGTAAAAAACAATCCAAATATGAGTTCTTTATACTATATAGATAGAAGTGATATTACTTTAGATCAAGTCATTTTCAATGATAAGGTAAAAGTGCAAGTTCAAGAATTTTTAAGGGAATATAAATACAAGGAAAAGTTAGCTGAGTATAGTTTACCTGTAAGTAATAAGTTGTTGTTATATGGAAAAAGCGGATCTGGTAAGACTATGACTGCAAAAGCAATGGCTAGAACTTTAAATATGAAGCTTTTTATTGTAAATCTCTCTAGTATTGTATCTTCTCGCTTAGGTGAGACTGCTAAAAATATGGAAAGTCTCTTTAAGGAAATACAATATGAGAGTGCCATTTTATTTTTAGATGAGTTAGACACTTTAGGGCAAATTAGAGATTATGACAATAAGGATAATAGTGAAATGAAAAGAGTAGTAAATGCTATTTTACAGTTAATAGATAATTTCCCAGCAAAGTCTATACTAATGGCCGCTACAAATCAGATTCATATGATAGATACCGCTTTGGTTAGACGTTTTGAAGTCCAATTAGAGTATACATCACCTTCTAAAGAAGCTCTAGATATGTATTACGACAAAATGTTGGAGAATTATCCTGAGCAATATCGTATTATTACAAGACAATATGATTCTTCTTTTGCTGAAGTAAAGAATTATATATTTAAGATTGTTAAAAAAAATATTATTGAACATGCTATTGCTGCAGAAGAGCAAGAGTAATAAATATTAAGTATTATGATGCAATGGGAAAAGTTATTGTCTTTAAAAAAGTATGGTGACACCTTTTTTAGAAATCGTTTAGATGAGACCCAAACAAGAATTGGTTTCGAGGTCGATTACGATCGAATTATTTTTTCGGCTGCTTTTCGTAGTTTACAGGATAAGACCCAAGTTATTCCTTTGTCCAAGACAGATTTTGTTCATACCCGTTTAACTCACTCCTTAGAGGTTTCTGTTGTTGGGCGCTCAATAGGTAGAAATGTAGGGGAAAAGATACTTTCAAAATACCCTAATTTAGCTGAACAATATGGGTATACTATTAATGATTTCGGTGCTATAGTTGCTGCTGCTGCTTTAGCTCATGATATTGGAAATCCACCTTTTGGACACTCTGGAGAAAAAGCTATTAGTGATTTTTTCTCTAAAGGTGCAGGACAAAAGTATCAGCAATTGGTTAATGAGAAGCAATGGGCAGATTTTACTAATTTTGAAGGGAATGCCAATGGCTTTAGTGTACTGACAAAAACCAGGCCTGGAGTAGAAGGAGGCTTGCGTATTTCATATGCGACTTTAGGAGCTTTTATGAAGTATCCAAAGGAGTGTCTACCAATTAAAGCTACTAAAGGTGCTTCGGATAAAAAGTATGGTTTTTTTCAAGATGATAAACAAGCCTTCATTGATATAGCTACCGATCTTGGTTTAACTATGAAACAGGACCGCAATGAGATTGCGTTTTATCGTCATCCGTTATCTTTTTTAGTTGAAGCAGCTGATGATATTTGTTATACAATTATTGATTTTGAAGATGGTATTAATTTGGGATGGATTCCAGAGGAACATGCTTTAGAGTTTTTGATTAAGATTGTTCAAAATAGTATTAATCCTCAAACTTATTCCAAATTACGTAGTACTCAAGATAGGGTTAGTTATTTGCGCGCTTTAGCTATAGGAAGTTTAATCCAGGATGTTACTAGAGTTTTTATAGAAAATGAACAACTTATTTTACAGGGTAACTTCGATTTTGCTCTAACTGATAAATGTGCTTATATCGCTCAAATGAAGGATATCCTTAGCGTGAGTATTAATAATGTTTATCAAAGTAAGGAAGTTATAGAGAAAGAAATAGTTGGGTATAGAGTTATACATACTCTGCTGGATAATTTTATAACTTCAATAAATAATAAATATTACCAAGAGGATACACATTACGATAATTTAGTTTTAAAGCTTCTACCAGAACGTTATAAACAAAATGTTGATTGTCCATACCAACGTATGATGGAAATTTGTCATTTTGTATCGATGCTAACCGATGGAAAAGCCTTAGAGTTGTACCAGTCTTTGAAAAGTAAAGATTAGTTTAGCATATTTGAATAAAATAAAAAAGCCAATGTTTAAGTAGAAGTACTTAAGCATTGGCTTTTTGTTATTTAGATAATTTATTACTAGTCTTGTTTGTCGTATTTTGTGAAATTAGCTTCAAGAGTACTTTGACTTGCAAAATCTTTTTGAGATAGCTCTTTTGCATCTTCAGTTTTGTAAGTTTTTCTGGCGATTTCTACACTTTCAGCTTCTATATTTTGTAATTGCATCACATAGTAAGAGTTCTCAACACTTGGATCTATCCCTTTTAATAAAATCTTGTTAGTTTTAGTATTAAAGGCTAGTACTTCCATAGAATAGCTATCGTTGAAGTTTACTTTATCGTTTTCAATAACATAGAAATAAGTAAAACCTTGTTGAGAGAATTGATATTTTCCTTGTACTGGAAGTTCAATTACTATCTCGTTATCTTTTTCAAGTTTTATCCAACCAAATATGTTCTTTGAATGATCCACTTCTATTACTTCATTAGCTTGTGGGTAAGTACTAGAAATAGCTTGCTCTATATTTTCAAAACTATAAGTGCCATCCATGTTGAAAAGTAATGATTCAGAAGTTTTGTTGGTCATGAAAAAAGCCTTAAAGTTACCAGTTTGAATATCTTTGGTGACTACTTTTTCAATATTAGACAGCTTGTTTTTGTAAATGCTGATTATTTCATAACGCTGGTTCTCTTGTTCGCTTCCTGTCATATTTGCTAAATTCACTTGAATTGCATCTTTTGAAAAAGTAAACGAAATAGGGTTTCCGGCATGCATAAAGTTATAAATTCCCTCAAAATCCAATGTAGGATCAATTTCTACTTGGTTTTTGTCTTCTACACGGATAGTATCGTTATCATCACTACTACAGCTAGTGAAAATCATTGCTAAGATTAGCAAAAAGGAAAAAGTTTTTATTGATTTCATGGTTCTTATTTTAAATTAGACCAAAAATAAATAAAAATAATGTAATGTACAATATTATTTTTATTAATTCTAAATAATAGAGGATGGGCATAAAAAAAGGCACCTAAATTAATAGAGATGCCTTTTCTTATTTTGTCATTTGTCTTAGAGGACAAATAGTGAATTCTTAAGCTTCAAATGGTAAAATAGAAACGTAAGACTTGTTGTCTTTTTTCTTTTGGAATTTTACTACTCCGTCAACTTTTGCATGTAAAGTATGATCTTTTCCCATGTAAACGTTTTCACCAGGATTGTGCTTAGAACCTCTTTGTCTTACGATGATGTTTCCAGCAATAGCTGCTTGTCCACCGTAAATCTTAACGCCTAAACGTTTCGATTCTGATTCTCTACCGTTCTTAGAACTACCTACACCTTTTTTATGTGCCATGACGTTTTAAATTTAGATTGTTAATACTCAGCTTTCGCCGTTTTTTTTAACTATTTTGCATTGATTCCCTCAATAACAATTTGAGTTAAAGATTGTCTGTGACCATTTTTCTTTTTGTAACCTTTTCTTCTTTTCTTTTTGAAGACAATTACTTTGTCACCTTTAAGGTGTTGTAAAACTTTAGCTTCTACAGAAGCACCTTCTATAGCTGGGGCGCCTAAAGTGATGTTGTCGTTTTCTTCGATTAAAAGAACTTTGTCAAAAGTAACAGTTGTTCCTTCTTCTGAAGCTAAACGGTGAACATAAACCTTTTGGTCTTTGCTAACTTTGAATTGTTGCCCTGCTATCTCTACGATTGCGTACATAACAATATAATTAAATGTTTAATAAGGGTGCAAATATAAACTTATTTTTTTATATACAAAAGATAATTTTGGAGGAAAAAAAGTATTTAACATGTTCTAAGATGGTGCTAATGAGTGTTTTGGTATGGATTCTTTGTAAGTAAAGTAAATTATGGGGGTGAAAAATACTATAAAATTAATTTTTTGTAGGTGCAATTTAATCACAAATCACAAGGTGTTTTTTCCTGAATTATCTTGTATTTAAAGGAGCTATAGGATACAATCATGTTAAGAGGATAGATAACAAAGAGTTATTCTTTATTTTTACGTGTAACAAATTGGCCTATAAGGCGACTAATAATTCTATTAACGAAATTAATCTATTATTGAATGAAAAAAATTTATTTTATTGGAAGTTTCCTCTTACTAACACTAAGTGGTTACGCCCAAAAGGTCGAATTCCAGCAATATACTCTGGATAATGGATTACATGTTATCTTGCATGAAGATAATACGGCTCCTGTTGTGGTTACTTCTGTTATGTATCATGTAGGTGCTAAGGATGAGCAACCAGATAGAACTGGTTTTGCTCACTTTTTCGAACATCTTTTGTTCGAAGGTACTCAGAACATTCCTCGTGGAGATTGGTTTAAAATTGTAACAAGTAATGGTGGTTCTAATAATGCTAATACTTCTGATGATAGAACTTATTATTATGAAATATTTCCATCGAACAATTTAGAATTGGCTCTTTGGATGGAAAGCGAGCGTTTAATGCACCCAATTATCAACCAAATTGGAGTGGATACTCAAAATGAAGTTGTAAAAGAAGAGAAACGTCTTAGAATGGACAACCAACCTTATGGACAGATTTTTTCAGAGGTTAAGAAGAATCTTTTCACAAATCACCCTTATCGTTGGGCACCTATTGGTTCTATGGAGCACTTAGACGCTGCTACTTTAGAGGAGTTTTTGGCTTTTAATAAGAAATTCTATATGCCTAATAACGCTGTTTTAGTGGTTGCTGGTGATTTTGATCCTGCACAAACTAAAAAATGGATCCAACAGTATTTTGGCAGCATCGAGAAAGGACAAGATCTAGAGCGAGAAAGTTTTGTGGAAGCTCCTATTACAGAACAAATAAATGCAGAATATCAAGATCCAAATATTCAATTACCAATGGTTGTTGAAGCCTATCGTACTCCTTCGATGAAGGATAGAGATGCTAGGGTATTAGATATGATTTCTGTTTTATTATCTCAAGGTAAGAGTTCTCGACTGTATAAAAAAGTAGTTGATCAAAAGAAAATGGCATTAGAGATTGCTTCGTTTAATTTATCACAGGAAGATTATGGAATGTATTTTATTTATGCTATTCCTATGCAAGGTTTTACCTCTGAGCAAGTGATAAATGAAATTGATGAAGAAATACAATTCTTACAGACAAATTTAATTAGTGACAGGGATTTTCAAAAGCTTCAGAATGTTATTGAAAACAGATATGTAAATGAGAACGCATCTTTAGAAGGCTTAGCAGAGAATCTTGCAAGCTTTTATCTTTTATACGGTAATGTTGATTTAATTAATACTAATATCGATATTTTCCGTAGCATAACTAAAGAAGAGATTCGCGAGGTTGCTAAAAAGTATTTGAACAAGAATCAGCGTTTGATTTTGGATTATGTTCCCGTGAAAGAATCAACGAATTAAAATTTGTAAACCTTATTTGAAATGAAGAAAATATATATTTTTATAACAGCTGCTTTTTTGGCTGTATCAGGTGTAAATATGCATGGACAAGATCGTCCACAGCCAAAGGCTGGGGTGGCTCCAAGTGTGCATATTACTAAGCCAAAAAGTTTTGTGTTACCCAATGGTATGACTGTAATGCTTGTACCTAACGATAAGCTTCCAAGAATTTCATATAGCCTTACTATTGATAATCCATTAGTTTTAGAAGCAGATAAAGCGGGAGTCTCTAGTATATTATCGGCAATGTTAGGAGGTAATACTAAAGAAATGAACAAAGAACAGTACAACGAAGAGGTTGACTTTTTGGGAGTTCGTATGGGATTTAGTTCTGCAGGGGCTTCTGCTTTTGGATTGTCCAAATACAATGCTGAGATTGTTAAGTTATTAAAACAAGGAGCATTGGAGCCTGTTTTTACTCAAGAAGAATTTGATCAAGCTAAGGCTAAGCAAATTGAAGCTGAGAAAAGTATGGATAAAAGTGTTAGTGCTATTGCCTCAAGAGCTACCAATGCATTGTTGTACGGAAAAGACACTCCTGTGGGGGAATTTGCTACGCAAGAAACCTTAGCCAGTATCGAGTTGAGTGATGTGAAGGATTTCTATAATAAATATTTTACTCCAAATAATGCTTATTTAGTTGTTGTTGGAGATATGGATCTTAAAGAAACTGAGAAATTAATTAGAGATAATTTTGCTTCTTGGAATAAGAGCTCTACTACTTATACGTCTTATGATTTAGAGAAGAATGTTAAGGATACACAAATCGATTTTATCGATATGTCTAATGCTGTGCAAAGTGAAATATCTTTAGTTAATCAAGTAAGTCTAAAGATGAGTGATAAAGATTATTTTGCTGCATTATTAGCCAATCAAGTTTTAGGAGGCGGTGGTGAAGGTAGATTATTTCTTAACCTAAGAGAAGCTCATGGTTGGACCTACGGAGCTTATTCTCGATTGAGCACATCTAGAAACTATCCTGGTAGATTTAGTGCTTCTGCATCTGTACGTAATGTAGTTACAGATAGTGCTGTTACTGAGTTTATTAAAGAAATTGATTTGATGCGTAACACCCTTGTTTCACCTGAGGAATTAGCAATGGCTAAAGCCAAGTATGTTGGGAACTTTGTGATGGAAATCCAAAAACCAAGTACTATTGCGCGTTATGCATTATTTACAGCATTGTATAAGTTACCTAATAATTTCTACGAAAATTATATTAAGAATATTGAAGCCGTTACAGCTGAAGATGTTCAAAAGGCTGCGCAAAAATATTTCTTAAGTGATAATATGCGTATAGTTATTGTAGGAAAAGCTTCAGATGTTTTAGAAGGATTATCCTCTTTAAATTTACCTATAGAGTACTATAATACATTTGCCGATCCTACTCAAAAACCTTCTACAGATGTTTCTGCACCCCAAGGTACTACTGTAAGTAGTGTTTTAAATAAGTACCTAAGTGCTATTGGAGGTGTTAGTGAGTTAGAAAAAGTTAAGAGTCTATACACTCAAGCAAGTGCTTCAGTACAAGGTATGGAAATTGGTTTTGAATCAAAAATTATGTCTACAGGCTATTCTTCTGTTAGCCAAAGTATAGGACAAAATGTAGTTTCAAAAGTGGTTATTACACCTAATAAAGGGTATTCTTTAAATCAGGGAATTAGTACAGAATTAACCCAAGAGCAACTTTTAGAGGCCCAAAAAGAATCCTATCCATTTGTGGAGTTAACCTGGTTGGATAATGACCAGATAGTTTTAGGACAAGTCAAAGAAGTAGATGGTAAGAAATGCGTTGGATTACAAGTAGGTAACAGTGTGCATTATTATGATTTAGATTCTGGTTTAAAATATAGTATTGAGACAACTAATCCTTTAGATCCAAGTATGGTTAGTGTGGTTAATCTTAGTGATTATAAACAAATCAAGGGGATTTTGTTTCCAATGATTCAAACCATTAATATGGGAATGGAAATACAAATTGTCACAAAAGATATTCAAGTGAATGAAAATGTATCCCTAGAAGATTTTAATTAATTAGGATTATTTAAATTTATAAGGGCAACTAAACTTTTTGTTGGTTGCCTTTTTTTAATTACTATCTTTGTGACTTTAAAGGAATTAATATTTATAAGGATATGAAAGTTGTTAAGTTTTTTGCTTTAGTTGCTTTTTCAGGTATAGTTTTAACTAGCTGCGAGCAAGGCACTAAAGCTACTAATGATAGTGAGGTTGTACAAGAAAAGCAAGAGGTAGCTCTATTACAACAAGCCACTTTTAATGTAGAAGGTATGACATGTGCTATTGGGTGCGCGAACTTGATCCAAAGTAAACTAGCTGGATTACCTGGAGTGGAGCAAGCAGTGGTTGATTTCGATACTAAAACCGCTACGGTAATTTATCAAGAAGGTAAACAGACTCCGGAAGATTTTACTACAACGGTAGAGAAGATCGCCAATGGAATCTACCAAGTAAATGATATGCAGAGTCAACAATATTCTAATTAGTAGTAATTAGTTGAAACAAAAAAGCCAAAATAAATTTAATGAAATTTATTTTGGCTTTTTTTATTTTTTCCATTCAAGGGTTTCTAGAATTGTAATCATATCCTTGTGGAGATATTGCTTTGCCGGTAGAATTGAATCAAAGTTAGGGATGGTGTAGAAATATAGGGAAGCTACAAGGAAGTTTTTCGTACTATCGGTTGCGTAAAACTGTACGTTAGTAGCTGCATTTCCCTGAACATCGTATAACATCCCGCTAGTGTTAGTCTGAGGGTTTATATAGGGGTGTTCTAGAATTTGGTCCGCTTTTATAAAATGTTCATAAGTCAGCTTTTGAGCATCGCTCAGAAGTATATCTAAGTTATTGTCCACTGCTTTGTAATTCATGAAAATCGTAGCTTTCATTTGTGGATAGTATAACTCTAAAGAATGATTGTCTTTTTTACTTACTTGTGCCATATCATTTTTTTCAAAGCTAAACCCTAAAGTAGAATCATGGTAACTTTTATATACCTGTTGTGGATATTCCAAAGCTAAGTAAGCTTGGGGTTTTGGTAAGGCATCTTTTTTACAAGAACTAACAAGAGTTACTAGGATTGCCAAAAATAGAAGTGGAAATATATTTTTTCTGTACATGATTTTTATCGATAGGAAATTAAAAAGGCAAGGTGTCTTCATTTTCCACGTTAGGAACTTGAAAGTTATCAATCTTTTGTTGTTTAATTTGCTGTGTAGATAAAGTAGTATTTGTTTTATCCTGATTCTTTACTTTTAAGAATTTAAAATCGCTGACAATTACCTCGTAGACCATTTGCTGTTGGCCTTGTTCATTAACCCATTGAGTAGTTTTAACCTTTCCCTCTACGTAAATACGGTCCCCAGTGGATAAATATTTTTCACAAAGTTCTGCTTGCTTATTTTTTACAACTAAATTATGCCACTGAGTAGTTGTTACTTTTTGTTGGGTTTTTTTAGAAATATAGCTTTCGTTGGTAGCTAAAGGGAAGCGTGCAATACAATTTCCATCCTCAAAGTAGTGAATTTTCACTTGGTCTCCAAGTTGGCCAATCAACATTATTTTATTTAAATTACTCTGCATAAATCAGGTGTTTATTCCTTTGAATAGGAGTCAATAAAGTTATGAATAACAATAGGAAAAGCAAAATTATTTAAATCTTTCCATGATGTGTGTGTTTGAAGTGCATTGGTTATATCTACTATCCAAAAATTGATATGTAGTTTTTGATGGGAAAGAATGTGCTGAACAGGGCTCGGAGTCATTAAAGTTATTTTGCTGGCCTTGAAATGTTTGAAGCTCTCTTGTAGAACTGTCTTTATATCTACGTGGGTATCTTCAAAACGATCTATACATGGAAATTGATATAATTTTTGCCAAATGTCTTTTTCTAATCTTTGTTCAATTATAGTGTTTTTTTGTGGATCTTGAAAAATAATATAGTCAATATACCTATTTCTAACTTTAGTTTTCTTAAGTTTGACAGGGAGTTTGCTGACCATATTAGTCTGCAGAGCCACACAAGAAGAATTGAAAACGCAACTTTGACATAACGGAAGTTTTGGGGTACATTGTATAGCACCAAAATCCATGATAGCTTGGTTAAATGTGGCAGGATGATCCTTTGGTATTAAACTTTGTGCGAGTTCTTGAAATTCTTTTTTAGCAGTATGACTAGAGATATCTGTAGTGATGCCAAAAACTCTTGACAAGACTCTGTAGACGTTTCCATCTAAAACTGCTACTTGTTCATTAAATGCAATGGAAGCTATAGCTGCTGCAGTATAAGGGCCAACTCCTTTTAGTAATAATAGATCTTTATAATTATTAGGAAATACTCCATTGAGTTCAAAGGCAATTAATTTTGCAGTGGTATGTAAATTGCGTGCTCTGCTATAGTATCCAAGACCTTGCCATAATCTAAGGACTTGATCCTCTTTTGCATGCGCTAGATCAAAAATTGTTGGAAAAGCATTCAAAAATGACAAATAATAGGGTAATCCTTGAGCAACTTTAGTTTGTTGTAGGATGATTTCTGAAAGCCAAATGGCGTAAGGATTGTTTGTTTCACGCCATGGTAAACTACGTTTGTTTTGTAAATACCAAGTAGTGAGTTTGTTAGAAAATGTCATAGCAAAAAGTATAGGTTGCAAACTTAAAACTTTATATATTTAAATTTTAATCGATTAAGGTTGAATTATTGGATTATAAATTAATATATTTGCACACTCTAAAAATTTCGACAACAACAAAATAATTTATATCTAAAAATGACGAAAGCAGACATTGTAGCAAAAATTTCGGAGAAATTGGGGCTTGAGAAAGGTGACGTACAGGCGACAGTTGAATCTTTTATGGATGAAGTAAAAGCCTCTTTAGAAACTGGGGAAAATGTTTATTTAAGAGGTTTTGGAAGCTTTATAATTAAAACTAGAGCTGAAAAAACTGGAAGAAACATTTCTAAGAACACGACTATTAGAATTCCAGCTCATAATATCCCAGCTTTCAAACCTGCTAAGGTGTTTGTAGAAGGCGTTAAGTCAAACACAGAAGTAAAAGTAAAATAATTTATTAATCTCTAAATTACACACATTATGCCAAGTGGTAAAAAAAGAAAAAGACATAAGGTAGCTACGCACAAACGTAAAAAAAGAGCTAGAGCTAACCGTCACAAAAAGAAGAAGTAGTTTTAAACTACTTTTTTCTTTTAGAAGGAAAACTAAAAGACTTATCCTTAAGGATAGGTCTTTCAGGTTATATACCTGTTTAATTAATGTTTAATCCATCTATACAAACTTATTTTTCAATACTTTATGTATTTTATAATGAATGAGTATGGATAAAAATGTACAGTGTGAATAAAGAGCTAATTATTAGGTCGAGTTCTGAAACAGTAGATTTTGCCTTATTAAAAGATGGAAAACTAATTGAACTTCATAAGGAAAGAGAAGATAATGAAGAGGCAGGATTTCAAGTAGGTGATATTTTTATTGCTAAGATTAGAAAACCTGTTGCTGGTCTAAACGCTGCATTCGTGCATGTGGGATTTGAAAAAGATGCTTTTTTGCATTACCATGATCTAGGACCAAATCTAAAAACTTTATTGAAGTTCAGTAAACTTGTAAGCGGAGGAAAATTAAAGGAATATTCCTTAAAAAATTTCGTTTTTGAAGAAGAGATAGATAAAGATGGTGTGATAACCGATGTGTTAAGCGCTAATCAATCTTTATTGGTTCAAATTGTAAAGGAACCAATTTCGACTAAAGGACCTAGAATAAGTTCAGAGTTATCTATAGCTGGACGTTATGTTGTTTTAGTGCCTTTTTCTAATAGGGTGTCAATCTCCCAAAAAATAGAATCAAAAGAAGAAAAGGAACGTTTAAAAAAATTAGTGCAATCTATCAAACCTAAGGGTTTTGGTGTAATTGTACGTACCGTTGCAGAAGATATGAAGGTTGCTGATATCGAAAGAGATTTAGAAAACTTGATGTCTAAATGGAATGCAATGTGTAAAAAATTAGTAACAGCTCATCATCCTTCCAAAGTATTAGGAGAAGTTAATAAAGCCTCTTCTATACTACGAGATGTATTTAATGATACGTTCACTGGTATTATTACTGATGATGAAGATATGTTCTACAACACGAAGGACTATTTGCAAGAGATTGCTCCTTCAAAAGTTTCTATAGTAAAACACTATCAATCCAAGGAAGTACCTATTTTCGAAAAGTACAATATTGAACGTCAGATCAAGACGTCTTTTGGGAAAACGGTTTCAATGAGTAAAGGAGCTTACTTAATTATTGAACATACCGAGGCATTACACGTGATTGATGTGAATAGTGGAAACAGATCAAACAAAGCTCAAAGTCAGGAGGATACTGCCTTGGAAGTGAATTTGATTGCAGCAGCGGAAATCGCTAGGCAGTTGCGTTTACGTGATATGGGAGGTATTATAGTAGTTGATTTTATTGATATGGGTAATCCAGAGAATAGAAAGACACTTTATGATTTCTTGAAAGAAGAGATGAGTGATGATAAAGCAAAACACAAAATCTTGCCACCTAGTAAGTTTGGGTTAATTCAAATTACAAGGCAAAGGGTTCGTCCTGAGGTTAATATAGAAACAAGAGAAGAAGATCCAAACGAACATGGTGAAATTGAAGCTCCTATTCTTGTAGTTGACAAAATAAAGGCTGACCTTGAAAGTATTATTACAAAAGATAGATCTGTAAAGATTATCTTAAATGCGCACCCGTTCGTAGCTGCGTATTTAAAACAGGGGTTCCCATCGATACGTCATAATTGGTTTTGGGAATTTCGCAAGTGGATTAAAATTGTTCCGCGTGACGCTTACACGTACCTAGAATACCATTTCTTTGATGATAAAGGAAAGGAAGTTTCAGAATAAAATAAAAACCGTTTACTTTAATAGTAAGCGGTTTTTTTGTTCTACTATGCCGCAATACTTTTACTTGGTAAGCCTTAAAGACTGTGTTGCCTTAAGGTATATTACCCTTAGGCTGATTTGAGGTGTCAAGTGAAATTTTAACTTTAGTAGTAGGGATTTCTTTAGTTTGCTGCAAAGGATCTTAAAGTCTAGTAGACTTCTATAAGATTGGGGATAAAGTATAAAGAACCATACTAATGGGCATTTAATTTGTATAGATTATCTTTTTTTCTGGAAGAAGCTTTGTATTAGATCTGTAGCTTCATTTTCCAAGGTACCAAAACAAATAGTTGTTTTGGGATGTAATTGCCCGCCCATTGCTCTATAACCTCTTTTAGGGTCTTGACTTGCACATACTATTTTTGATATTTGACTCCAGTAAAGTGCTCCTGCACACATTTGGCATGGTTCCAATGTTACGTAAAGAGTACAGTTTTTTAAATACTTTGCTCCAAGGTAATTGGCTGCCGAACTTATTGCTTGAATCTCTGCATGTGCAGTTACATCTAAAAGTAATTCAGTTAGATTGTGCGATTTTGCAATAATCTGATTATTAGCAACTATAATTGCTCCCACAGGTATTTCACCTTGTTCGGATGCTAATTTAGCTTGTTTTAAAGCTATTCTCATAAAGTATTCATCGTTTAATATATCCATCGCAAGGGGTTTAAGATATTAAAGCCCCAAAAGTAAAAACAAAATTGTAATTTTGTTTTTATTTATACTTTATAATGTCTCAAAATATATTACATAGAATACAGAGTCCGGAAGATCTAAAAAAAATGTCTCTTGTAGAACTTGAGCTATTGGCAAAAGAGTTGAGGGAATTTATTATTAATACCGTGGCTAGTAAAGAAGGTCATTTAGGTGCGAGTCTAGGAGTTGTAGAATTAACTATAGCTCTGCATTATGTTTTTAATACACCTTTTGATAAAGTGATTTGGGATGTTGGACACCAAGCCTATGGGCACAAGCTACTCACTGGTAGACGAGATGTTTTTGATACTAATAGACAAAAAGATGGCATTAGTGGTTTCCCTAAGATTGATGAGAGTATTTATGATAGTTTTGGTGTAGGACATTCTTCGACTTCTATTTCTGCAGCTTTAGGCATGGCAATTGCCTCTAAATTGAAAGCAGACTCTAAACGACAACATATCGCCGTTATAGGGGATGCCTCTATCGCCTCTGGCATGGCTTTTGAAGGTTTGAATCACGCCGGAGTAACCGATGCTAATATTTTGGTAATTCTCAATGATAATGCTATTGGTATTGACCCAAGTGTAGGTGCGTTAAAAGAGTATTTGACTAAGGTGAAGTTGGGACAAAACCCAAGGGTTAATAATATGATCAAGAGTCTTAACTTCGATTATAGCGGACCTATAGATGGACATAATCTGCCTGAAGTAGTAAAGGAGTTGGAAAGATTAATGAAAAAGCAAGGGCCACGTTTTTTGCATTTAATTACAACCAAAGGTAAGGGCTTAAAACAAGCCGAAGAGAATCAGGTAAAATATCATGCTCCTGGTAGATTTGATAGTAAAACCGGAGAACTGCTAAGTACCCAAGAAAAAGAGTTTCCTTCTAAATACCAAGATGTTTTTGGTCATACTTTAGTAGAGTTGGCTAAAGAAAATTCTAATATTGTTGGGATTACAGCAGCTATGCCTACTGGAAGTTCTATGAAATTTTTGATGGATGTTTTACCTGATAGAGGTATTGATGTAGGTATTGCTGAACAGCACGCAGTTACTTTAGCAGCAGGAATGGCTACTCAGGGTATTATTCCATATGTAGCAATTTACTCAACCTTTTTGCAAAGAGCATATGATCAAGTAATACACGATGTAGCTTTGCAAAAATTACCAGTTGTCTTTTGTTTAGATCGATCTGGGTTAGTAGGAGAAGATGGTCCCACACATCATGGGGCTTTTGATATTGCCTATTTAAATGCAATTCCCAATATGACTTTAGCCGCACCTTTAAATGAGCTGGAGCTTAGGAATTTATTGTTTTATGCTCAAAAAGACAATAAAGGGTCATTAGCTATTAGATATCCAAGAGGAAAAGGTGTAATAGAATATGATTGGAGACTACCCTTTGAAGATATTGTAGTAGGACAAGTAAAACAACTTGCTAAAGGAAGTAGCTTTGCTGTATTGAGTACGGGAACAATTGGCAATAATGTGATAGAAGCTTTCCAAGAGAAAAATAATGATTTGTGGTCACATTATCATTTTATGTTTGTAAAGCCTTTAAATGTAGAAAAATTACATTTAATTTGTCAAACCTATCAAAGAATTGTAACAATTGAAGATGGATGTGTCATTGGAGGATTCGGAAGTAGTGTTGCTAGCTTTGTAGCTCAACATTACCCTGAGGTAAAACTCACCATCTTAGGAATAGAAGATAAGTTTATTGAACATGCTAGCGTTGGTGAGCAACAAAAACATTGTGCGATAGATAAACAAAGTATTATGTCATTAATTAATTCAGAAAAGATTTGAAAAAGTTTACCCATTTTCTACTAACTATTTTGTTTTCCCATATAGGCTTTAGTAGCTATGCTCAAAATAACAATACTTTAATTGTTGGACATAGCTCAGATATCTCAAAGGATTCTTTAGCTCAAAGACCCGATAGTACATTACAAGAACTACAATCTAGTAATCCATTTAATCCTTTAATGCAATATGATCCACCAAAAGATTATAGTCCTTCGTTGGGAAATGTTCCTAGTGGTTCGGAGTCACATTATTTTAGACCAGAGATTTTTGTAAAGCAAGCAAAGCCAAAGTTTTCAAGTATTGATATTCAGTATGATCCTAGTAAAAACCTCGATGTACTACCAATCAATAACGATATTCTAGGTTATTGGGAAGGAATGAACTTAATAGGATTAGACTTTAATCAAATAGCGTTTGTCAATTGGAGCTCTGGAGGGGATAATTCAATTTCAGGTCTTTTAAAAGCAGATTTAAGTAGGAAGTATATAAAGGGCCGTTTAGTATGGGATAATCGCTTAAATGTTCGATATGGGGTCAATAAGCAGAGTGATCGTGAGTTGCGCAAGAGTGAAGATGTTTTTGAGTTCAACTCAGCTTTTGGATTTAAGACCAGTGTTGTCTCTGATTGGTATTATGTAGCTAAATTAAATTTTAAAACTCAATTAGCCGATGGATTTAACTATCCCAATACAGATGAGCCAGTTTCTAGGTGGTTTGCGCCAGCGTATTTATTTGTGGGTATTGGGGCCGAGTATGTTGCTCCAAAGAGCGGTATGAAATTTTATATCTCACCTATTACTTATAAATCTACATTTGTCAATGATCAACGCTTAGCAGATCAAGGGTCTTTTGGTGTAGAAAAAGCCGAGTTAGATCCCTTTGGGAATATCATTAAGCATGGGCAAAGGTATCGTGCAGAACTGGGCTTTTTATTAAGTACAGAATGGAGAAAAGAAATTACAACAAATATAATGTTCGAAAATAAATTAAGTCTTTATAGTGATTACATCAATCGTTTTGGAAATATAGATGTTGCTTGGGAGTTAAAATTAGATCTAAAAGTTAATAATTACGTTCGTGCCAATATTGGTGCCAATTTAGTCTACGATGATAGTATTAAAACTAATGTTGATGTCGATGGAGAACAGGTAATGAAAGGTCCTAGAGTGCAATTCAAACAGGTTCTAGGCGTTGGTTTAGTGTATACTTTTTAAAATAAAACAGCATGAGCTATAAAGCAAAAGTTCTTTTTATTATCACTTTTATTAGTTTTCTTTCTGTAAAAGCACAACAGAGGACTTCTAATACGCTTGCTTTGGAGCAAGAAACAAACGATAGCATAAAGCTGGATTCTAAATACAGAGAAGATCAATTTTATTTTGCTATTAGCCATTCTCTGATGCAAAACACCCCTGTAGATTTTTCACCATATGCATTTTCCTTAGGTATGAATATAGGATTTCTTAGGGATATGCCCATTAACAAGGCTAGAACTTTTTCTATCGCACCAGGAATAGGTTTTTCCTATAATAATTTGCGAAGTAATCTTGGGTTGAATCCTGATAGAGAACATGTAATTTTAGAGCAGTATAATAAGAATTCTCTTTCTTTACATTATTTGGATTTTCCCATTGAGTTTAGATGGCGTAATTCTACAGCTCAAAGTCATAAATTTTGGCGTGTTTACCTTGGATTTAAAGCCAGTTACTTATTAAGTAACCGCAGTAAAACAGTTACAGATCAATACTCAGTTATTTTAAGAAATGATCCTAATATTACAAAATGGCAGTATGGTCTTTATGGTGCATTAGGTTTTAATACTTGGAACTTCTATGTGTATTATGGACTTAACCAGGTATATAAAAAAGATATACTAGTGCAGGATTCTCACAAGATGCGTGTATTAAATCTAGGGTTAATGTTTTATATTTTATAGCAAAAAGCTTGCAATAGAAATTACATAAGCTACAATAATTTGGTAAGTACTATTGCGTCTTAACACCAAGGCATGGCATGCCAGTAGAGCTGTTAATAATAAGCTTAGAATGAGTGTTAAAAGCAAGGGTTTGTAAAGAACTAGACTCAAGTAAATTAGATATAGGCTTAGATTAAATCCCATGGCTACATTTAAAGGTGTTTTTTGTCCTTTTAATAAGAAGATTAACCATAGAATATAAAGGATGATTAAATTCTTAAAGTATAGCAGTAAGGCCGAATTATAGGTGGGTTGGAATATATATTTGTAAGCCCATAATAATAAAGCTATAGAAAATAAGCCATATAAAATTTTTTTGAAATTAGTATTGAACTTCCTTTTCTTATAGCGAATATTGTTAATTAGACCTATAAATAAACTTGGTAAAATCATCGTTGTTATAATGATTTGGCCCAAGTAGATAAGTAATTCAAAATCTTCAAAAAATAGTCTTGTGCAAAATAGGTAAATCAACCCCGCAAACATAGGCAGGGTGAAGGGATGAAATATCACATTGACAAAACCTAAGACTTTTTGCATGCTATAAATGTTCTTTAGATACGTTTTCGCATTCTAGCTACTGGAATATCTAGTTGTTCTCTATACTTAGCTATAGTTCTTCTGGCAATAGGGTAGCCTTTTTCCTTTAATAGTTCAGAGAGTTTATCGTCAGGATAAGGCTTGCTTTTATCCTCTTCTGAAATAATTTGTTCTAATATATTTTTAATCTCAATTGTTGAAACCTCCTGTCCTTGATCATTAATCATTGCCTCAGAAAAGAAGTTTTTGATTAGCTTGGTACCATAAGGGGTTTGAACATACTTGCTATTTGCAACTCTAGATATAGTAGAGATGTCTAATGAAATCAAATCAGCGATATCTTTTAAAATCATTGGTTTTAATTTAGTTTCATCTCCAGTTAAGAAATAATCTTTTTGATATTCCATAATAGCATGCATGGTATAATACAAAGTGTCTTGACGTTGCTTTATAGCATCGATAAACCACTTTGCTCCATCTAATTTTTGTTTGATGAATTGTACAGCATTTTTCTGATCATTAGAAGTCAAATTACTTTCTTTATAAGATTGTAACATCTCTTGATATTCTTTTGAAACATGTAATTCTGGGGCATTTCTTCCATTAAGACTAAGATCTAGCTCATTGTCTATGATTTTAATGGTAAAGTCTGGAACAATATGCTCTACTATTCTAGTGTTCTCGCTGTAAGCACTTCCTGGTTTTGGATTTAACTTCTCAATTTCGTCTATACTATTACGCAATTGATCTTTTGTTATATTATACTTTTGTAAAAGTTTATCATAGTGCTTTTTAGTAAATGCATCGAAAGAGTTCTCTAGTATCTCTGTGGCTAATATAACAGCTTCGGTAGGTGTTTTGTTAGCCAATTGTAAAAGCAGACATTCCTGTAAATTTTTAGCTCCAACTCCAAATGGTTCTAATTGGTGAATTACTGTTAAAATACGAGAAATTGTCTTTTCATCCGTATAAATACCCTGGGTAAATGCAAGATCGTCCACAATGTCTTGTGTATCGCGTCTTAAATACCCCATATCATCTATACTGCCTACTAAAAATTGTGCAATTGCTCTATCTTGATCACTTAAAATAAAAGTGTTTAGCTGATTAGATAAGTCTTGATGAAAACTGTCGAAAGCAATTATTGGCGCTTGATAATCTTCATCATCTTTACTGTAGTTATTCGCTTGTAATTTGTAATCAGGGGTTTCGTCATCGCTTAAGTACTCATCAATATTAATATCGTCAGCTTCTATGTGCTCGTTGTCATATTGATCGTAATCTTCTAAAAATTCCTCCTCGTTGTTGTTTTGATCTGTTTCTTTACCAGTTTCCAAAGCGGGATTCTCTATCATCTCTTCTTTGAGTCTTTGTTCAAAAGCCAAAGTGGGCAATTGAATAAGCTTCATCAATTGAATTTGTTGAGGTGATAGCTTTTGAGATAATTTAAGTTGGAGACTTTGTTTTAACATGAGATAAATTTTGGCAAAAAAAAAAATGTTTACTTTAATACATTTCTCTTTTCAAAATTAAGAAAAAAATGTGATAAAGTAAACATTTAATATGACTTGTGTTTTGTTTAGAATTCCGCGTTATTTGGGGTTCTAGGGTAAGGAATAACATCTCTAATATTAGACATTCCTGTTACGAATAAAACTAGTCTTTCAAAGCCTAGACCAAATCCACTATGAGGGGCTGTTCCAAATTTACGAGTGTCTAAATACCAGCTAAGTTCCTTTTCATCAATACCCATTTTTTGTATTTTGTCTAAGAGAACATCATATCTTTCTTCTCTCTCTGAACCACCTACTATTTCACCGATACCAGGGAATAAGACATCCATTGCTCTTACAGTTTTTCCATCCTCGTTCAATCTCATATAGAATGCTTTGATGTCTGCAGGATAATCAAAAAGTATTACTGGACATTTAAAGTGTTTCTCAACTAAGAATCTTTCGTGCTCACTTTGTAGGTCAACTCCCCATTCATTAATAGGATATTTGAACTTCTTATTTTTATTAGGTTTTGAGTTCTTTAAAATTTCAATAGCTTCTGTATAGCTTACGCGTTTAAAGTTATTCTCTACTACAAACTTTAATTTTTCTAGTAAAGACATTTCACTACGTTCAGCTTGTGGCTTACTTTTTTCCTCTTCTTTTAATCGTTGCTCTAAGAAAAGTAGGTCGTCTTGACATTTGTCTAAAGTGTAGCTAATTACATTTTTAATGAAATCTTCAGCTAAATCCATATCCTCGTCTAGTTTAATGAATGCAACCTCTGGTTCAATCATCCAAAATTCTGCAAGGTGACGGGAAGTATTAGAATTTTCAGCACGGAATGTAGGGCCGAAAGTGTAGACTGAACCTAGGGCCATCGCATAAGTTTCAGCTTCTAATTGTCCAGAAACAGTTAAGTTAGTGGTTTTTCCAAAGAAATCTTGAGAATAATCTATATTTCCTTGTTCATCTTTAGGAAGGTTGTTTAAATCTAAGTTAGTTACACGAAACATTTCTCCTGCTCCTTCTGCATCAGAACCTGTAATAATAGGTGCATTAAAATAAAAGAATCCGTTTTCTTGGAAATATTTATGTACTGCAAATGATAAAGTACTGCGAACACGCATAATAGCACCGAACATATTTGTTCTAATTCTTAAGTGAGCATTTTCACGTAGAAATTCCAAAGAATGCTTTTTAGGTTGGATAGGATACTCCTCAGGATTAGCTTCTCCGTATACTTTTAGCTTACTTACTTGGATTTCAATATTCTGTCCTGCACCTTGGCTTTCTACCAATGTACCAGTAATTGATAATGCTGCTCCTGTATGAATTTTTTTCAATAAATCAGCTGGAAACTTATCTAAATCAAGTACACATTGTATGTTTTTAATTGTAGATCCATCATTCAAGGCAATAAATTGATTATTTCTAAAGGTTTTTACCCATCCTTTAGCTTTGACTTCATGCAATAGGTTCTTACCTGTTAGAAGATCGATAATTTTCGTGTGTTTCATTGTGAATTATATTTTAGTCTGCGTATCTATATCCATTTAAGGGAAAATACACGCAAATTTAATAAAAATCTCTTGATATAAGAAAAGTATTGTATCCTATAGGGAAAGTTATTGTGCTAATTCTGCTGCTTAAAGCCAAGAGTAGTTAACAATTTTGGTTTTAACACATTATTTAATACCAATTATATTACAACTATAGTGGTTGTTGGTATTGATCATTATGGATATAATGCAAATTTGTTGATATAGTGCGCGAAGTAAAGTAGAGTAGAAATAAAAAAAATCCGCTTTTTTGAAAAAGCGGATTTTTTATTAGATTGTCATTATTTCTGCTTCTTTAGCAGCGAAGACATCTTCTATTTTTTTTACGTAAACGTCTGTAAGTTTTTGGATTCTTTCTTCTGCTACTTTACAAATATCTTCAGAAGTACCATTTTTCTCTTCTTTTTTAATATCGTTATTAGCGTCTTTACGTGCATTACGAATAACTATTTTAGCATCTTCTGCCTCCATTTTTGCTTGTTTAGAAAGTTCTTTACGTCTTTCCTCTGTTAATGCAGGGATATTAATAATAATATTGTCTCCATTATTCATTGGGTTTAGTCCCAAATTAGCAATCATGATTGCTTTTTCTATTGGTTGCAACATTGTTTTTTCCCATGGAGTCACACTAAGAGTTCTCGCATCAGCAGCATTAACATTGGCTACTTGTGAAAGAGGTGTTTGAGAACCGTAATAATCTACAAAAACAGATCCTAACATTTGAGGAGATGCTTTTCCTGCACGAATATTTAAAAGGGTTTTCTCTAAATGTGCAATTCCATTGTCCATTGATTCTTTTGCACTGTCAATAATAAGCTCTAATTCTTCTGTCATAGTGTTATTAATTAATGTTTACAGCTACAGTTGTACCTACGTTATCTTGTCCTTGGCAAACCTTAAGTAAATTATCTTCTTTATTCATGTCAAATACAACTATAGGTAGATCATTTTCTCTACTCAAAGTAAATGCAGTTGTATCCATTACGTTTAATCCTTTAGTTAATACATCAGCAAAAGTGATTTTTTCAAATTTAATTGCTGTAGGATCTTTTTCCGGGTCAGCAGAGTAAACCCCATCTACCCTGGTACCTTTTAAAATTACGTCAGCATTAATCTCTACTCCTCTTAAAACAGCAGCAGTATCTGTTGTGAAATAAGGATTTCCTGTTCCTGCACCAAAAATAACAATTCGACCTTTTTCTAAGTGACGAACAGCTCTTCTTTTGATGTATGGTTCAGCAACAGCTTCAATTTTTAAAGCAGTTTGTAATCTTGTTTGCATGCCAGTTGCTTCTAAAGCACCTTGCAATGCCATACCATTAATTACAGTTGCAAGCATTCCCATATAATCACCTTGTACGCGATCCATTCCAACATTTGCTCCTGCTACACCTCTGAAAATATTTCCTCCTCCTATTACAATTGCAATTTCAACACCTAAATCGTGAATTTTCTTAACGTTTTGAGCATAATCAGCCAATTTTTTTGGATCTATACCGTATTGTTGATCACCCATTAGGGCTTCTCCACTGAGTTTTAGTAGAATTCTTTTGTATTTCATAGAGATTATATTTTAAAAGTTTCGCAAATATAGAGATAATAAAGTACTATTAAATAGCTTTTATAAAATTATCTCGATTTGTAGCATAACTCTTTTTAGTCTTATTATGTGCTAATGGTTAGTATAAAGATATTTCAATTTTATAAATATTGATTTTTTCTCAGACCTGTAGCCTCTGATTTTCACCATATCGATTATCTAGTTTTTATTGATCTGTGCTTAGTTTAGTTGTCAATAGTTCATTTGGTTTTGTCTTATGCCCTGGATAAGTTATGGTTCAGTGGTAGCCATTTATTATACAGGGTAAGTATTTAAATGACTATCTAGCTCCTAAGGCTTTAATCATTTGCACCTCCATGGAGTTTATCGTGGGTACTATTAAGTGTTGCAGGCTAGCTACTGTGATTGATTGGGAAGTTAAGCCATAGTTTTATTTGTTCAATGGTGTACTACTTTTTTATATCTATTCTTTAAAAGTTCTAGAGTAAATAGCTGGTTTATACTATTTTTAAAGAGGATTAAATTAATTAAATAGATTACCTTTGAGTATAAATTAACTGTAAAACAAATTGAAATGAAGATTATTACTCCTAGTATAATAGGGAAAAGCTTGAGCTATCCAGCTTATAGAGAGTTTATTACAAATGCTTTAGAAAATGCCCCATTTGTTTTAGATTTAGATCAGAGTTACTTAGAATATGCTATATTAAATGAGGCTCGAGTTAAACGCTTAGATAAAACACTTTCGGTAAGTACGCAAAATCAGGAAGTACTACAGGGTTTACAAGGAGATTTTATTTGGTTAGTTATTAGTGAGAGTTGGTGTGGTGATGCTGCTCAAATTCTTCCTATGTTATATAAATTGAGTTTATGTAATGACAATATTGATCTTCAAGTAGTTTTTAGAGATCAAAATTTAGAACTTATGGATGCTTTTTTAACTAACGGGGCTAGGTCTATACCTAAGCTAATAGTTGTAAATAAACAGACTTTAGAGGTAGAGGGAGTTTGGGGGCCAAGGCCAAAATTAGCTCAAGATATTGTAGAGTCTTATAAGTTAAAGCATGGAGCTTTTGATAAAGAAGGCTCTACAGAACTACAGTTGTGGTACACAAAAGATAAAGGTAAAGCGGTGGAGCAAGAAATTGTAGACTTAATGCTTTGCATTTCTAAGAAAGAATAATTTTTAAGGGCCGTAGGAATTTTCTTTACTCACAAATTTAGTGAATTGACGTAATTTGTTAGTTATTAATTTATTGTTTATTTAATTTTGTGTAATAATATACAAATGTAACTAATTGATATCACTTTGTAGTATAGGATCCTTTAAGAGTAATGCTGGTATTGCTATTGTTATTCTTTTTTGTTTTTTTTCTGGCTGTTCCAAAGCTGGCCAGGAATCTTGTGAACCAGAAAATGTCTCTAGTTTTGTCTACTATTGTGTACAGATGCCTCAAAAATCATTTGTGCATCAGAGCAAGATAAATATACCGGTAATGGCTAGGGATAGGCAAGGAGAGACTTATGCGGGTAGTATAGTGTTTGAAGGGGATTTTGGAGCTGGTTATTTAAATACCAGTCTTAACAATGACTCTTTATTTATACAAGTTCGACGTTCCTTAGATATTGGATTTATTGGTACTGATTTAAATGGAAAAAAATATCAAATTTTTACACAGATATCTAATTGAAAATAATAAAAAAGAAATAAGCCTGAATGAAAATTTTCATTCAGGCTTATTTCTTTTATTAGTGTTTTGAAAATCAAATTCTAAATAGTTTCTGGTGTACTTTGTATTATTTGCTTTTCAAAATCTTCGATATTCCACGCTTGCTGTACATCATATTGACCTATTTTAGTTCTTCTTAGGCTAGTTAGATGAGCTCCCGAGTTAAGGGCCTTTCCAATATCAAAGGCTAAAGATCTTATATATGTACCTTTCGAACAGTCAACTTGAAATTCTATCTTTGGTAGCTTTACACTGGTAAACAATAGGTTTTCAATATGAATCGGTCTGCTTTGAATTTCTACTTCCTCTCCCTTTCTTGCATGTTCGTAAAGGCGTTTACCGTCCTTCTTTAGTGCAGAGAAAATAGGTGGAACTTGCATAATATCTCCTATGAATAAGTTGCGGATTTGATCTAAATTCTCTTGTGTAATATGATCAATTGGAAAAGTTTGATCAATTTGTGTTTCTAAATCATACGAAGGAGTAGTTGCTCCTAAATATATACTTCCTGTATATTGTTTTTGTTGACCCTGTAATTCGGAAATTACTTTGGTCATTTTACCTGTACAAATTAGCAATAAACCTGTTGCTAGGGGATCTAATGTGCCAGCATGACCAACTTTTATTTTCTTAAGCCCATACTGTTTTTTTATAAGCCATTTTATTTTGTTTACTGCTTGAAAAGATGACCAGTTTAATGGCTTGTCAATCAATAATATCTGTCCTTGCTCGAAGGCTTGTTTGGTGAAAGTTGTCATTATGCTTTTATATATCCAAAGTAAATTAAAAGAATTATACCTACGATTATCCTATAGTATCCCCATGGTTTAAAACCATATTTGCTAATTATGTTGATGAAAAATTTAATCGCTAATATGGCAACAACAAAAGCAATTACATTGCCCAGTAAAAACATATTCATGTTTTGTGGATTTTCCAGTAATAGTTCGTAACCAATTTTACCAGATTCATATTTTTTTATAGCTATTGAATATACCGTTACTGCTAACATAGTTGGTACAGCTAAGAAAAAAGAGAACTCCGCGGCTAGTTTTCTTGAGAGTCCCTGTTGCATTCCACCAATAATGGAGGCTGCCGATCTACTTGTGCCGGGCATCATGGCTAAACATTGCCAAAAACCAATAATAACAGCTTGCTTAAGGGTAATGTCTTTTTCGTGTTCAGTTTTAGGGTTTTTAAACCATTTGTCTACAAATAGTAAGACTATTCCTCCAATAATAAGCATTATAGCAATGTAAATGGTTTTACCAAGTACTGCATCAATCTTGTCGTCTAAGAGTTTACCAAAAAATAACGCTGGTAATACAGCTAGAAAAAGCTTTAAGTAGAAATTAAGACGGGTGAAGTCAAAGAATTTTTTCCAGTATAATACAACTACTGCTAGAATGGCTCCGAACTGAATAGCAGTTTGGAAAAGCTTTACGAAATCATCATTTTGTATATTGTAATAAGAACTCACAAATATCATATGAGCAGTAGATGATACTGGAAGGTATTCAGTTAATCCTTCTACAATGGCTAGAAGAATAGCTTGTATTAAATCCATTTGTTTTTATTTAATTATTTTTTAAAGATTGCATATATAGCTGTTGCTATTGCTATAAAAAAGACTGTAGGGGCTAAGCGAATACGTCTAAAGCTATAAATGTCCTCATTAAATTTTGAGGGGTCATCATTGGAAGCGCCTGCCATTAGTAGAAAACTGATTGCTATTAAGGCTAATGCGATAAATAGAATGTAGTAGTTTTTCTTTTTAAATAGAAAAGTAGCTGTTGTTTTTTTTGTCATAATAGTTGCTTAATAAAGTTCATCGGATTTTAAATTTAAAAATCTCTGTGTGGCAAAAAATGTACTAATTGTAGTTATAATTATACCTATTAGTAGTAATGCAGAGCAAACTATAATTAGAGGCATATAATCTTCTTTGGGATTAATGTTTAAATCTGGGAATTTACTATCTATATAAAAGCAAAGTCCTATTAATGCGATAATAGCTAGTAAAGAGCCAGTAATACCTAACTTAATACTATGTAGAATAAAGGGTCTTCTAATGAATTTTTTGGTTGCGCCAACCATTTGCATTGTCTTGATTGTGAATCTACTGGAGTAAATTAAAAGACGTAAAGAGGAATTGATTAACAGCATTGAAATAACGGCAAGTACACCTGTTAGGATAAGTACCCATTTAGTTATGGTTTTGATGTTGTCATTAACCAATTCAACTAATTCTTTATCATAGGAAACTTCCGATACCCCTTTAGATTCTAAAAAAGATTCTTGGATATTTTGTATGCTATCCTTTTGTACGAAGTCTCCTTGTAAGTATATGTCAAAAGAGTCTTGTAGTGGATTGAAACCTAAAAATTCTAAGAAGTTTTCACCTAAATCTTCTTGATGTTGTGAAGCAGCATCTTCCTTAGATACGTATACAAAAGATTTTATATAATCGTATTGCTGTAGTTTTTTGTCAAAGGACTGTACCTCTTTGTCTGTAGCTTTTTTATCGAAAAATACTGTCAAAGGAATAGTTTCTCTAAAGTTATCAGATATCTTTTGAGAGTTTATTACAAATAAACCAAGACTTCCTAGCAGGAAGAGTACTAGGAAAATGCTGAATATTACGGAAAAATAAGAAGTGATTAATTTTCTTTTTTGATATTTTTCGTAGGAACTAGCCATAATACATTTTATTTAAAGGTGTAAAAATAGCAAACTAAAATGTTTTTAAAGTATTATAAGCACTAAAGTTTTCTAATTGTTAGAAATATAGTTTATTTTTGCCCTTAAGGCGTATATTTTTAATACAAGTATACGATCGCTAAACTATTGTAAACTTATTTATTATAAAGTAGTATGAAGTATAATCCGAATGAGATTGAAGCCAAGTGGCAGCAATATTGGAGAGAAAACCAGACTTTTAAAACCGACAATATATCGGATAAACCTAAATATTATGTACTAGACATGTTTCCTTATCCCTCTGGAGCAGGACTTCACGTTGGGCATCCTTTAGGATATATTGCCTCAGATATTTTTTCTCGATACAAACGTCATCAAGGATTCAATGTTCTACATCCACAGGGTTATGATAGTTTTGGCTTACCAGCAGAGCAGTATGCTATTCAAACAGGACAGCACCCTGCTATAACTACGCAAGAAAATATTGAAAGATATAGAGAGCAATTAGATCGAGTTGGGTTTTCTTTTGATTGGGGTAGAGAAGTGCGTACTTCAGATCCTAATTATTACAAGCATACACAATGGATTTTTATTCAGCTATTTAACTCATGGTTTGATAAAGATCAAAACAAGGCTAGAGATATTTCTAGTTTAATTCAAGAGTTTAGTGAAAATGGTAATGCAAAAGTTAATGCTGTTTGTGATGCTGATGTAGTAGCTTTTTCCGCTGAGCAATGGAATGATTTCTCACAAGTTCAAAAAGAACAAGTGCTTTTGCAGTACAGAATGACTTATTTAGCGGAAACAGAGGTGAACTGGTGTCCTGCTTTGGGTACAGTGTTGGCCAATGATGAGATTAAAGATGGATTGTCTGAGAGAGGAGGACATCCAGTTATTCGCAAGAAAATGAAACAATGGAGTATGCGTATTTCTGCTTATGCGGATCGCTTACTAAATGGATTAGATCATATCGATTGGACAGATAGTTTAAAAGAGAGTCAAAGAAACTGGATAGGTAAAAGTGTTGGAGCCTCGGTGAAATTCAAAGTGCAAGAATCTGATGATGTTATAGAAGTTTTTACCACTAGACCAGAGACTATTTTTGGAGTTTCTTTTATGACTTTAGCTCCTGAACATGAGTTGGTTCAAAAGATTACTACCAGTGAGCAAAAGCATGAGGTTCAGCAGTATGTAGAAGCAACCGCTAAGAGAAGTGAACGTGATCGAATGGCTGATGTTAAGACTATATCAGGAGTGTTTACTGGTGCTTATGCTGAACATCCATTTACAAAACAACCAGTTGAGATTTGGATTGGAGATTATGTTTTAGCTGGATATGGAACAGGTGCTGTAATGGCAGTTCCTTCTGGTGATACAAGGGATTATGCATTTGCTAAACATTTTAATATTCCAATTATTAATGTTTTTGATAAGGATATTTCTCAAGAGGCATATAGTGAAAAGACTGGGTTTTCTTTGGTAAACTCTGATTTTTTAAATGGTTTGTCTTTCGAAGATGGTAGTAAAAAGGCTATAGAGGAATTAGAGAAAATTAATCACGGTCAAGGTAAAGTTAATTTTCGTTTGCGTGATGCGGTTTTTTCTAGACAAAGATATTGGGGTGAACCATTCCCTGTGTACTACAAAGATGATTTGCCAAAGATGATTAGTCAAGAATTCTTGCCAATTGTATTACCAGAGGTAGAGAAGTATCTTCCAACACAAGATGGGCAACCGCCTTTAGGTAATGCTAAGGTTTGGGCATGGGATACTTTAAATAATAAAGTAGTTTCAACTGATTTAGTAAATAATGAGACGATTTTCCCATTAGAACTTAACACTATGCCTGGTTGGGCAGGATCTTCTTGGTATTGGATGCGTTATATGGATGCCTCCAATCAAGAGGAGTTTGCTAGTAAGCAAGCTTTGGATTATTGGAAGGACGTGGATTTATATATTGGAGGTAGTGAGCACGCAACGGGTCACCTATTGTATAGTAGGTTCTGGAATAAGTTTTTAAATGATTTAGGATACGCGCCAACCGACGAGCCGTTTAAAAAACTTATAAATCAAGGTATGATCCTTGGGACTTCGGCTTTTGTTTATCGTATAGAAGGTACTAATACTTTCATCTCTAAGGATATGATTACCGATCAAAAGGTGCAGCAATTATATGTCTATGTGGGATATGTGAATTCTTCTTCTGAATTGAACACAGAGCAATTTAAAGCTTGGAGACCTGATTTTTCAGACGCTGAGTTTATTTTAAATGACCAAGGAAAGTATATTGTAGGTCACGAGGTAGAGAAGATGTCAAAATCTTATTACAATGTTGTTAATCCTGATGAAATTTGTAATGAGTACGGAGCAGATACCCTTCGTTTATATGAAATGTTCTTAGGTCCCTTAGAGCAAGCTAAGCCTTGGAACACTGCTGGGATTTCTGGTGTTGCTAATTTCTTAAAGAAATTATGGAGATTGTACGCCGATGATAATGGAGTGATTGTAACTGATCAAAAGCCTACACCAGAAATGTATAAGACTTTGCACAAAACAATAAAAAAGGTAACCGAAGATATAGAAGGTTTTTCTTTTAATACTTCTGTTTCTCAGTTTATGATTTGTGTGAATGAGTTAAGTCAGCAAAAATGTCATAACCGTGATATTTTAGAGCCTTTAGCTATTTTGATTTCACCTTATGCTCCACATATTGCGGAGGAATTGTGGTCAATATTAGGGCATAAAGAATCTATTTCATATGCTGCTTTTCCTATATTTGAACAGAAGTATTTAGTTGAGAGTGTTAAGGAGTATCCTGTTTCTTTTAATGGTAAAATGCGTTTTAAAATCGAATTACCCTTAGATTTAACTCAAGAGCAAATTCAAGAAATTGTATTAGCCGATGAGCGTACTCAAGCTCAACTGGATGGTAAACAACCTAAGAAAGTGATTATTGTTCCTGGAAAGATTATAAATCTAGTTGGATAATCTTTGGGCGATATTTTGTAGGTGTCTTATTTATTTATAATAGATGCTTATAATTCCAAAGTATAGAACAAACGCCTGTAAAGCTTGCTTTACAGGCGTTTGTTCGTTTCTAAAATAATTTGAATTAAACTTCACTTTATATAATTAGTAGTTTTTTAATTATTTGAGAAAAACTTAGAAGTAAAGCTAAATGTAAGGTAGTTGTTGTAGAGAAATAGAAAAGTAAAAAGACTAAGTTTCAAACAACTATACATTTGTAAGTTCTATTTTGAATTGCTTAGCGAGTTAAGCTAAAGAGTTTTCTAAATTCACTTTTATATAAAAAAGTGCGGAATAGATGAATCTATTCTATAAGATTTAGCTTATTTAACAAGCAAAGGCTAAAGAATTTTCTTTAGCCTTTGCTTGTTAAATAGGATGACTCAACGGGGGTTGAGTATCAATATCTTTTCGTTTTTTTCTTGTGAAAAGTTTTGGATTTATTTACCTGGACGTATAATAAAAGAGTTCGGGAAATGCGTTTTTATATTTTGCATGTTTTTTTCAGCCTCTATTCTAGTTTTGAAACTGCCAACCATTACCTTGTATGAGGGGGTGGCATATATTATTGTAGCATCTATATTAGGGTAAGTAGATCTAAAGTTCTTAAGAGCCTCCTTCGCGGAGTTATTGTTGCCGTAAAAGACTTGAATCCTGTATTTATCGTTTGCTGTAGAAGAAGAATTGTGGGTCTTTTTCTGTTCTAACAAGTTTGTAATAGCCGAAGGCTCATTTATCATAGATTTTTCTTGTTGAGCATAGATTATAGTAGTGCTAAAAAGTAAGGTAGTATACGCTAATAAAACTCTTAATTTTCTCATAATGGAAAGTATTTTGTGTAAAATTACAAATATTCTGTAAAATCTAGCAAAAAGGTTTTATTTAGAATGCATATAAATTAGATTTAAAGGGCTGTAAAGGTTTTAAGAGTAAGGCATAAATTGTATTTTTGTCGGAGTTTGTAAATAAGGTGTATAAGAAAGCGGTCTGATTGGCTGTTAAATAAGACCAAATTTAGTTGAAAATCATTTTATAACTATGAAAAAAGTGGGTAACCATAATTCGTTTTCAAAGATTTTATTCTTTTGTTTAGCGTTAATGCTATCGTTTACTACAATTTCGTCTGCTCAAGATGCAGTAAGAGGTAAGGAATTGTTTAATTCTAACTGTGCCGCATGTCACAAGTTAGATGGTGCTGCTACTGGACCGGCTCTTCGTGGGGTTGTTGATCGACACGATGGAGACGTTGAATGGCTGCATGAATGGATTAAAAGTAGCTCTTCTTTGATTAAGTCAGGGGATGCAAGAGCTGTGAAACTGTTTGAGGAGTGGAACAAAGTTATTATGAATGACTTCCCGGCATTGTCGGCTGAAGACATGGATAACATCTTAGCTTATACTTCTTTACCAAAGGCTGAGCCAACGGCTGCAGTAAGTGGAGCACAAGGACAAGGGGGAGGGAATTCTGATGGAGTTTCTAACGTTGTTGTACTGGGTGCTTTAGTTATTGTGTTGCTATTGTTGGTGACAATGTTATTCTTTGTCCGCAAGGTTTTAAATAAGATTGTAGAGGCTAATGGATTAACTCCAGAGGTTGAAAAAACAATACCTTTATGTAAAGCATTTATTAAGAATCAGTTCTTAGTAATCGTTTCTGTAATTGTTATGGTTTTAGTAGGATCTTATTTTGCATTTGGATATTTAATGCAAGTTGGTGTTGATCAAGGTTATGAACCAGTTCAACCAATCCATTTCTCGCACAAAATTCACGCTGGTGATAATGGCATTGATTGTAAATACTGTCACTCTGCTGCTCGTTCAAGCAAGACTTCAGGTATTCCTTCATTGAATGTTTGTATGAACTGTCATGAGAATATTAGTGAGTTTACTGGAGTAGAAGGTCACGACTATGGTATTTATACACCAGAATTCTACACAGGTGAAATTCAAAAGCTTTATGATGCTGTTGGATGGGATGTAGCTACTCAGAAATACACTGGAAAAGAAAAACCAGTTAAATGGGTTAGAATACATAATTTACCTGACTTCGCTTACTACAACCACTCTCAACACGTTAATGTTGCAGGGTTAGAATGTCAAACTTGTCATGGACCAGTAGAAGAAATGGAAATCGTTAGACAATACTCTCCATTAACTATGGGATGGTGTATTGATTGTCACAGAACAACTGATGTGAAAATACAGGATAATGAGTACTATGCAAAAATTCACCAAGAATTATCTGAGAAATACGGTGTTGAGAAATTAACTGTAGCTCAAATGGGTGGATTAGAGTGTGGAAAATGTCACTATTAATATAATTAATTAAAGAATAAGAAGCTAATATATATATACAATGGCATCAAACAAAAAATACTGGAAAAGTGTTGAAGAGCTAAACGAAAATAGTTCTATTGTTGAGACGCTAAGAAATAATGAGTTTGTAGATCAAATTCCTACAGATGAATTTCTTGGTGATAAAGACGCATTGTCTTCGTCTTCTACAACTCGTCGAGACTTTTTGAAATATGTAGGGTTCTCTACTGCTGCAGCTACATTAGCAGCGTGTGAGGGACCTGTTGTAAAAGCTATACCGTATGTTGTGCAACCAGAGGAGATTGTTCCTGGAGTTGCGGATTACTATGCTACTACAATAGCAGACGGATTTGATTTTGTGAATGTTTTAATTAAAACACGAGAAGGTCGTCCAATTAAAGTTGATAATAATAAGTTAAGTGGTGCTTATTCAGGTGCTAATGCACGTGTGAATGCATCAGTTTTATCGCTGTATGATAGCTTGCGTCTAAAAGGTCCTAAAATAGGTGGTGATGCGGCATCTTGGGATGATGTTGATGTGAAAGTTAGAGCTAGCTTACAAGAGGCAAAGAGTAAAGGTGGAAACATTGTGTTGTTAACAAACACTATGGCTAGTCCTTCTACTGATAAAATTATTGCAGAGTTTATTGCTGCTTATCCTACAGCTAAACAAGTTGTGTATGATGCAGTATCGAGTTCTGCTGCTGTAGACGCTTACCAAAAAGCTTACGGTACAAGAGGATTGGCAGATTACGCTTTTGATAAAGCTGATGTGATCGTTTCTGTTGGTGCTGATTTTCTTACAGATTGGCAAGGTGGAGGATATGACGCTGCTTATGCTCAAGGACGTATTCCTAAAAACGGGAAAATGTCTAAGCATATTCAAATGGAGGCAAATATGTCTTTAGCTGGAGCTAATGCAGATGTTAGAATCCCATTAACTGTTGCAGAGCAGAAAGCTGCTTTAATAAAATTATATAATGTTGTTACGGGTTCTTCAGTGAAGTCTATAGCAACTGCTCAAGATGAGAAAATAGCTAAAGCGGCTCAACAATTGAAGGCTGCTGGATCTAAAGGTGTCGTTGTTACAGGTCTAGATGATCAAGACGCTCAATTAGTTGTTTTCGCAATTAACGAGGCTTTAAAATCAGAAGCTTTCTTACCAGAACAAACTAAGTTTGTTAGACAAGGAGATGCTAAAGAGGTTGCGCAATTAGTTAAAGATATGAATGCTGGTAAAGTGCATACTTTAATTATGACAGGCGTTAATCCTGTGTATACTTTAGCTAACAGTGCTGAATTTGTTACAGGATTAGAAAAAGTGGCGACTTCTGTTGCGTTTTCTTTGAAAGAAGATGAAACAGCTTTAAATTCTACTATAGCTGCTGCTGCTCCACACTATTTAGAAGCATGGGGTGATGTTATGATCAAAAAAGGACACTACTCGGTTACTCAACCAACTATTCGTCCATTATTTGATACTCGTCAGTTCCAAGATGCTATGTTATTGTGGACTAACAACAATACTTCTTACTATGATTATGTTAAAAACGTTGGTTCTAACGTTGCAAGTGGTTTAACTTGGAATAAATTAGTTCACGATGGTTTTGTACAATTAGATACTCCTAGTAAAGTTAGTTCTTCTATAGACCTTTCTTCTGCTGCTATGTCTTTAAGTAATAGCAAAAATGTTGAAGGTAAAGAATTAGTTTTCTATACTAAAGTTGGTATGGGGGATGGACAACAAGCTAATAACCCTTGGTTACAAGAGTTCCCAGACCCAATTTCTAGAGTTTCATGGGATAACTATGTTACTGTTTCTAGAAAGGATGCAGAGGAATTAGGTATAAAAAATTACCATGTTGCTAATGGTGGTTTAAACGGTAGCTATGTTACTTTAACTGTAAATGGTGTTACCTTAGAGAAAGTACCTGCACTTATTCAACCAGGACAAGCTCCTAATACAGTAGGTCTGGCTTTCGGATACGGTAAGCAAGCTGGTTTAAAAGAAGAAATGCAAGTAGGGGTTAATGCTTACGCATTATACCACAATATGGACGGTGTTCAATCTGTTAGTATTGAGAAAAGCTCTGGTGACCATGAGTTTGCATGTGTTCAGTTGCAAAATACTTTAATGTCAAGAAGTGATATCTTAAAAGATACTACTTTAGATATTTATAATACGGAAGAGCCTGTTAAATGGAATATTCCTGCAGTTGTTTCTTACGATCACGAAGAGGTTAAAGCAAATACTATTGATATATGGGAGTCTTTTGATCGTTCTATAGGACATCACTTTAACTTGTCTATTGATTTAAATGCTTGTACTGGATGTGGTGCTTGTGTTATTGCATGTCACGCTGAGAACAATGTACCGGTTGTTGGTAAAGAGGAAATTCGTAGAAGTAGAGATATGCACTGGTTGCGTATTGATAGATACTACTCGTCAGAAGCTACTTTTGCTGATGATTATCAAAAGAAGAAAGATGCAAGTGGTTTTGGGGAATATCGTGAGGCTTTCCAAGAATTGGAACACCCTGCTGACAACCCACAAGTTGCTTTTCAACCTGTAATGTGTCAACACTGTAACCACGCTCCATGTGAGACTGTGTGTCCAGTTGCGGCTACATCACATGGTCGTCAAGGACAAAACCAAATGGCTTATAACCGTTGTGTTGGTACTAGATATTGTGCTAACAACTGTCCTTATAAAGTAAGACGTTTTAACTGGTTCTTATATGCTCAAAATGACGCATTTGATTATAATATGAATGACGATTTAGGTCGTATGGTATTAAACCCAGATGTGGTAGTTCGTTCTAGAGGAGTAATGGAGAAATGTTCTCTATGTATTCAAATGACACAATCTACTATCTTGAAAGCTAAGAATGAAGGTAGAGCTGTACGTCCTAATGAATTCCAAACTGCTTGTTCTGCTGCTTGTTCTAGTGGCGCAATGGTTTTTGGTGATGTTAACGACAAAGAATCAGACGTAACTGAGTTAGCTGAATCTAATCGTGCATATCATTTATTAGAGCACATCGGTACTAAACCAAACGTATTCTATCACGTGAAGGTTAACAACGTATAATTAAAAGTATTATTAATTAAAGAAACATATAAAGGATTATGTCGTCACATTACGAAGCACCCATTAGAAAACCTTTAGTTATTGGTGAGAAAACTTACCATGATATAACTGTGGATGTGGCTAGACCTGTAGAGGGAAGAGCAAACAAACTTTGGTGGAGAGTTTTCATATTAAGTTTGATAGCGTTTCTATGGGGAGTAGGTTCTATGGCTTACACAGTAGGTACAGGAATCGGAACTTGGGGATTAAATAAAACCATTGGATGGGCTTGGGATATTACCAATTTCGTTTGGTGGGTAGGTATTGGTCACGCCGGTACTCTTATCTCAGCCGTATTATTATTATTTAGACAAAAATGGAGAATGGCGATCAACCGTTCTGCAGAGGCAATGACTATTTTCTCTGTTGTTCAGGCTGGTTTATTCCCTATTATACACATGGGTCGTCCTTGGCTTGCTTATTGGGTTTTACCTTTACCGAACCAGTTTGGTTCGTTATGGGTTAACTTTAACTCGCCATTATTATGGGACGTATTTGCAATTTCAACGTATTTATCTGTATCATTAGTTTTCTGGTGGACAGGTTTACTTCCAGATTTTGCTATGTTACGTGATAGAGCTATTACGCCATTTACTAAGAGAGTTTACGGAATTTTATCTTTCGGTTGGTCTGGTAGAGCAAAAGATTGGCAACGTTTTGAGGAAGTAAATTTAGTGTTAGCTGGTTTAGCTACACCACTTGTACTTTCTGTGCATACGATTGTGTCTTTTGACTTCGCTACTTCAGTTATACCTGGATGGCATACAACTATCTTACCGCCTTATTTCGTAGCTGGTGCTATTTTCTCTGGATTTGCGATGGTAACAACGCTTTTAATCATTATGAGAAAGGTGTCCAACTTAGAAGATTATATAACAATACAACATATTGAATTAATGAACATCATTGTGATGATTACTGGTTCTATTGTTGGTGTAGCTTATATTACAGAATTATGGGTTGCATGGTATTCTGGGGTTGAGTACGAACAGTACGCTTTCCTTAACCGTGCTTCTGGTCCATACTGGTGGGCTTATTGGTTGATGATGACATGTAACGTTATTTCTCCGCAGGTTATGTGGTTTAAGAAAATTAGAACTAGTATCATGGCTTCTTTCATTATTTCTATTGTTGTAAATATTGGAATGTGGTTTGAGCGTTTTGTAATTATCGTTACATCATTACACAGAGACTACTTACCTTCTTCATGGACGATGTTCCAACCTACATTTGTAGATGCTGGTATATACATCGGAACAATTGGCTTCTTCTTTGTATTATTCTTATTATACTCTAGAAGTTTCCCTGTAATTGCTCAAGCGGAGGTAAAAACAATCTTAAAGTCTTCAGGAGAATACTATAAGAAAGAAAGAGACAGTAAAGCGAATCATCAATCTTTAAATCATTAATTCGATATGAGTAATAAAGTAATTTACGCTATATACAATGATGATGATGTATTGTTAGATGCAGTAAAGGAAACTAGATCTGCTCATCATCATATTGAAGAGATTTATACTCCCTTCCCAGTACACGGCCTAGATAAGGCTATGGGATTAAAGCCAACTAGATTAGCTATTTGTGCATTCTTGTTTGGATTAGTAGGTTTAAGTTTTGGAACTTTCATGATGTATTACATCATGATAGTAGACTGGCCTCAAGATATCGGAGGAAAGCCAAGCTTTAGCTTCCTACAAAATATGCCGTCATTTGTACCTATTATGTTTGAGATGACAGTGTTATTTTCTGCCCACTTAATGGTTATTACTTTCTTTTTAAGAAGTAGATTATGGCCTTTTAAAGAAGCAGAGAATCCTGATGTTAGAACAACAGATGATCACTTTTTAATGGAAGTAGCTCTTAAAGGTGAAGAAGATGCTGCTGTTGAGTTCTTCAAGAATACTGGAGCAGTTGAAGTTAAAGTAATTGAAAAGTAATTGTAGAATGAAGAACATATATAAAATAGTAGCTTTAGTAGGAGTATCAGTATTGAGTGCTTCTTGTTTTAATAAAGAGCGTCCAAACTATCAGTTTATGCCTAACATGTACCAAGCTGTACCTTACGAGGCATATTCGGAAGTGTCTACAAGTGTTTTCGCAGATGGAATGGAAGCTCAATTACCTGCTGAAGGATCAATCCCAAGAGGGTTTCAACCTGAAGTATATCCTAACACTCCAGAGGGTTTAGCAGAAGCTAGATTGTATTTGAAGAACCCTTACCCAGACAGTGAAATGAACATTGAGAAAGGAAAAGAATTATATTCTATTTATTGTTCTGTTTGTCATGGGCCTAAAGGAGATGGACAAGGTACTTTAGTTAAGAATGAAAAGTTCTTAGGGGTTCCTAACTACCACGATCGTGATCTTACAGAAGGTGGTGTTTACCAAGTGATTACTTATGGTTTGAATTCTATGGGTTCTCATGCTAATCAATTATCACAACATGAGCGTTGGTTAGTAACAGATTACGTTTTAAAATTGAAATCAGAATAATAATTGTAAAACTTATTTGAAAGTTTAGATATGTATACATTATCAAAAAATTTAAAAACCTTCGCGTTAGTTCTTATGGTCTTGGGATTAATAGGAATTGCCTACGGTTTTTTAAGTGCACCTAAGACAACTGCTGAAGTAGAGCAGATCTTAACTGAGCAAGCACATCACAGTGACGATGCACATGAACAAAGTTCACATGCTGTTTCAGAAGCAGATCATGCTGCGCATGAGCAACATTTAGAGCACGTTTTAAATCAATTGCAAAATAAGCCTTGGACTGCGGTTTATACAGCTTGTATTTTCGTTATGTTAGTATCGTTAGGTATTTTAACATTCCAAGCAATTAACCAGGCAGCAAGTGCTGGTTGGTCACCGATATTATTTAGAGTGATGGAAGGATTATCTGCTTATTTATTGCCAGGTTCAATCATCTTCTTTATTATTCTTGTGATTTCAGTAATGGGAGGTAATCATTTATTTATTTGGGCTGATCCTGAGGTAGTAGCTAATGATGTTATTATACAAGGAAAAACTGCATACCTAAATGTACCTTTCTTCTTAATTCGTGCTGCTATTTATTTAGTAGGATGGAATTTATACGCAATCTATTTACGTAAACAATCTCTTGGATTATCACAAACAGGAGATTTATCTTACCATAAGAGAATTTTCAAAGCCTCAGCTGCTTTCTTGGTTTTCTTTATTGTGAGTGAATCTATGGCTTCATGGGATTGGATTATGTCAATTGATACACACTGGTATAGTACATTATTTGGATGGTATGTATTTGCAAGTTTCTTTGTAACTGCTATCACTACTATTGCTTTTGCTACTTTGTACTTAAAAAGTAAAGGACATTTAGAATTAGTTAATAATAGCCATATTCATGATTTAGCTAAGTTTATGTTCGGATTAAGTATTTTCTGGACTTATTTATGGTTCTCTCAATTTATGTTACAGTGGTACTCTAACATTCCAGAAGAGGTAACATATTTTATTTTTAGAATTCAAGAGTATAACTTACCTTTCTTTGGTATGTTATTATTAAACTTTGCTTTACCTTTGATATTATTGATCAATTCAGATTTCAAACGTTTAGGATGGGTTGTTGTAATGGCAGGTACTTGTATCATTATTGGTCACTACTTAGACTTCTTCTTAATGATTGCACCTGGTACAGTAGGAGGATCTTGGTTTATCGGTGTTCCTGAGATTGCATCTTTAATGTTCTTTATTGGATTGTTTATCTATGTAGGATTTAGTGCAATTGCTAAGGCTCCACTTGAAGTAGAAAACCATCCACTTATGGAAGAGAGTAAACATTATCATTATTAATATTTAAAGATAAACAGATGACAAGTTTATTAATAATAACTGTAGTTGTATTATTAGGAATTGCAATTTGGCAACTTACTAAGATATTCGATTTGACGCAAGTAGGATCTGGATCAAAAGATGCATCTTCAGAGATCGCAAATGAGAAAGACAATAACATTAACGGTTATTTGAATTTCGCTTTCTTAGGTTTTATCTACGTATTTACTATTTTCAATTTAGTAAAGTATGGTAGCTTTCCTTTAATGAGTGATTCAGCGTCTGAACATGGTGAAACAGTAGATAATTTAATGTGGATCTCTATGGGTCTTATTGGATTTACTCAAATTTTCACTCAATTTTTACTTTATTGGTTCGCCTTTAAAGGAAGAGGAATTAAAGGAAGAAAAGCACTTTATTTTTCGGATAACGATAAATTAGAAGCTATTTGGACTATTATTCCTGTAATTACTTTATCAGGTTTGATCCTTTACGGACTTTTTGCTTGGAACGACATTATGTTCGTTGACGAAGAGGAAGATGTTCTTATTGTAGAGGTTTATGCTAAACAATTTGGATGGGATGTTCGATATTCAGGTAAAGACAACGTACTAGGTAAAGCGAACGTTCGTTTTATTGAAGGTATAAATGTTGTTGGTGTGGATATGGCTGATCCTAACTCTTACGATGACCAAATGGCTACAGAATTACATTTGCCATTAGGTAAGAAAGTAGTTTTAAAATTCCGTTCTCAAGACGTATTGCACTCAGCTTATTTACCTCACTTTAGAGCTCAAATGAACTGTGTTCCTGGTATGGTTACACAATTCGCTTTCACGCCAACTATTACAACGGCTGATATGAGATCTCGTGAAGCTATGGTTAGCAAGGTTAGAAATATTAACAAAATTAGAGCGGAGCGTAGTCAAGAGTTAGCAGCAGCTGGACAAGAGACTTTAGATCCTTATGAATTCGATTATTTGATTCTTTGTAATAAAATTTGTGGAGCTTCTCACTATAACATGCAAATAAAAGTTGTAGTTGAAACTCAAGACGAGTTTGATACTTGGGTTAATGCTCTTCCTACATTGGGAAGTCAATTAGCTCAGACAAAAGAAGAAGTTAACACATCGGATGAATTTGCTCAAGTTGTAAAGTAACACAATCCTATTAAAATCAAATTATACTATGTCAGCATTAGGACACGAAATAATTCATGATCATGACCATGATCATCACGATAAAGGGAATTTCTTTACTAAGTATGTATTTAGTTTAGATCACAAAATGATCGCAAAACAGTACTTGATAACTGGTATTATCATGGGTATTGTTGGGATCGGTATGTCTCTTTTATTTAGAATGCAAATCGCATGGCCAGAGGAATCTTTTACGCTTTTTAAATGGTTATTAGGCGATAATATGGCTCCCGACGGAGTAATGAAAAATGACGCATATTTAGCTTTAGTTACAATGCATGGTACCATCATGGTATTCTTTGTACTAACAGCAGGTTTAAGTGGAACGTTTTCCAACCTTCTTATTCCATTGCAAATTGGAGCACGTGATATGGCTTCAGGTTTCTTAAATATGTTATCTTACTGGATTTTCTTTATTTCTGCTGTTATAATGATTATTTCATTATTCGTAGAAGGAGGACCAGCATCTGCAGGATGGACAGTTTATCCACCCTTAAGTGCATTACCACAAGCTATTCCAGGTTCAGGAATGGGTATGACTCTATGGTTAGTTTCTATGGCTTTGTTTATTGTTTCTTCAACTATGGGATCATTAAACTATGTAGCTACAGTAATTAACTTGAGAACAAAAGGAATGTCAATGACTAGATTACCATTAAGTATCTGGGCTTTATTTACTACTGCTATAATCGGTATCGTTTCTTTCCCTGTTCTTTTATCAGCTGCTTTATTATTATTATTTGATAGAAGTTTTGGAACATCATTCTTTTTATCTGATATCTATTTAGCTGGAGAGGTTTTACACTACCAAGGAGGTTCTCCAATATTGTATGAGCATTTATTCTGGTTCTTAGGTCACCCTGAGGTATATATTGTAATATTACCTGCTATGGGACTTACTTCAGAAATTATTGCTTGTAACGCTCGTAAACCTATCTTTGGTTACCGTGCAATGATTGCTTCTATTTTAGGTATTGCTTTCTTATCTACAATTGTTTGGGGTCACCATATGTTCGTTTCAGGTATGAATCCTTTCTTAGGATCGGTCTTTACCTTTACTACATTATTAATTGCAATTCCATCTGCTGTTAAAGCATTTAACTATATCACTACTATCTGGAGTGGTAATATTCAGATGAACCCTTCTATGTTATTCTGTATTGGATTCGTTTCTACTTTCATTACAGGAGGTTTAACAGGTATCATCTTAGGGGATTCAACTTTAGATATCAACGTTCACGATACTTATTTCGTAATTGCTCACTTCCACTTAGTAATGGGTATTTCTGCTCTTTATGGTATGTTTGCTGGTATCTATCACTGGTATCCAAAAATGTTTGGAAGAATGATGAATAAAAACTTAGGTTATATCCATTTCTGGGTGACTGCAGTTTGTGCTTACGGAGTTTTCTTCCCAATGCACTTCATCGGTTTAGCTGGTTTACCTCGTCGTTACTACACAAATACAGCTTTCCCATTATTTGATGAATTCTATGATGTGAACGTACTAATTACAGTATTTGCTTTAGTAGGAGCTGCATTCCAATTATTATTCTTATGGAACTTCTTCTATAGTATATTCTATGGAAAGAAAGCACCACAGAATCCTTGGAGAAGTAACAGTCTTGAGTGGACTACTCCTGTGGAGCATATCCACGGAAACTGGCCAGGAGAACTACCTGTAGTTCACAGATGGCCGTATGATTACAGTAAACCTGGTTTACCTGAAGATTATGCGCCACAAACTATGCCAATGCAAGAAGGTGAAGAAGTATTACATCACTAATTCAATGTAAGATTTATATAGAAAAGGTCATCCATAAAATGGATGACCTTTTTTATTGCTGTAAAGTATTTTTTAGGGATAAATTTTTAATATATATTTGTGTTATGAATCCAAATTTAGACCCAAGTAGTTCACATCTATCCTCAGAGGAGCAGGATGTAGAAAAAAAGCTTAGACCCTTGTCCTTTGATGATTTCGCAGGGCAGGAAAACGTTTTGGAGAACTTACAAGTTTTCGTTGAGGCAGCTAATAGGCGTGGTGAAGCTTTGGATCATACTTTGTTTCATGGTCCTCCAGGACTTGGTAAAACTACATTAGCTAATATTTTAGCTAGTGAATTAAATGTTGGTATAAAGATCACTTCAGGACCTGTGTTAGATAAACCAGGTGACTTAGCTGGTCTTCTTACTAATTTAGAAGAGCGAGATGTTTTATTTATTGACGAAATCCATAGGCTTAGTCCAATTGTAGAAGAGTATTTATATTCGGCGATGGAGGATTTTAAAATAGATATTATGATAGAATCAGGGCCTAATGCTCGATCGGTTCAAATTAATTTAAATCCATTTACATTAGTGGGAGCTACTACTAGAAGTGGGTTACTTACTGCTCCAATGCGTGCTAGATTTGGAATTCAAAGTAGATTACAATATTATACTCAGGAGCTGTTAGCCGGGATTATCGAGCGAAGTGCATCTATTTTAGGAGTACCCATATCTGTGGAGGCAGCTATTGAGATTGCTGGAAGAAGTCGTGGAACGCCTCGTATTGCAAATGCTCTGTTGCGCAGAGTACGTGACTTCGCACAAATAAAAGGTAATGGAAGTATAGATTTGTTTATTTCTAAGTATGCTTTGAATGCTTTAAATGTCGACTCACATGGCTTAGATGAAATGGATAATAAAATTTTATCTACTATTATCCAGAAATTTAAAGGAGGGCCTGTTGGTATCTCGACCTTATCTACAGCTGTATCAGATAACGCTGAAACTATAGAAGAAGTCTATGAACCTTATCTAATACAAGAAGGTTTTTTAGTACGCACAGCTAGAGGACGAGAAGTTACAGCCAAGGCTTATCAGCATTTAGGTCTTGAAGTACCCAAGCAGGATTAATAAGATAGTTTTATGATAAACAACCCTAGTAAATATAGTGCGTGGATAAAAGCGGAAGCTGAGCGTTTGGGTTTTATGCAGTGCGGTATTTCTAGGGCTGAGTTTTTAGAACAAGAAGCCCCTAGGTTATATAATTGGCTGCAGGAGTCTATGCATGGGCAGATGCATTATATGCAAAACCATTTTGATATGCGTTTAGACCCTCGATTATTAGTACCAGGAGCTAAAAGCGTTGTTTCTTTAGCTTTGAATTATTTCCCCGAGCAAAAGCAAGTAGAGCAGAGTTATAAAATTTCAAAATACGCCTATGCAGAGGACTATCATTTTGTTATTAAAGATAAATTAAAGGAATTTCTTTGTTCATTACGCGATACAATTGGAGATGTTCAAGGTAGAGTTTTCGTAGATTCTGCTCCTGTTTTAGATAAAGCCTGGGCTGCTAAGAGTGGTCTAGGATGGATAGGTAAAAATAGTAATCTGATAAATAAAAAAAGTGGTTCATTTTTCTTTCTAGCCGAGCTTATCATTGATTTAGAATTAGAGTATGATGGTATTGTTAGTGATCACTGTGGTACTTGTACTAGATGTATTGACGCTTGTCCTACTAATGCCATTGAACAGCCATACATTGTCAATGGTAGTAAATGTATTTCCTATCTTACCATTGAGTTAAAGGATTCTATAAGTAAGCAATTTAGTAATCAATTAGAGGACTGGATTTTTGGTTGTGATATTTGTCAAGATGTATGCCCCTGGAATCGTTTTTCAATTAGTCATTCAGAACCTCGTTTTGTCCCTAATAACCAGGTGTTGTCTTATAGTAAAAGACAGTGGGAGGAACTTACGGAAGATACTTTTAATGAAATATTTAAAAAATCAGCACTAAAGAGATCTAAATTTAGTGGATTATTGAGAAATATGGAATTTTTGAACACTGGTCTTAAGGAATTTTGATACTGCTGTAAAAAGATTACCTTTGTTTTGAAATGAAAAACTATTTTTATGAACAAAGATAATTTACGTAGGGAGGCATTAAAGTATCACGCAGAGCCTATACCTGGGAAAATTCAGGTAGTTCCTACCAAAAAATATTCTTCACAAAGAGATTTATCTTTAGCATACTCTCCTGGAGTAGCTGAACCTTGTTTGGAGATTGCAGCAGATGTTGAGAATGTATATAAATATACAGCTAAAGGTAACTTAGTTGCTGTTATTTCAAATGGAACAGCAGTCTTAGGACTTGGAGATATTGGACCTGAAGCTTCTAAACCTGTAATGGAAGGAAAGGGATTGTTATTCAAAATTTTCGCAGGTATTGATGTTTTTGATATTGAAGTTGATACTACAGATGTCGATAAATTTATCGAAACAGTGAAAAATATATCTCCAACTTTTGGAGGAATTAATTTAGAAGATATTAAAGCTCCTGAATCTTTCGAAATCGAAAGAAGGTTAAAAGAGGAGTTAGATATTCCTGTAATGCACGATGATCAGCATGGTACAGCTATTATTTCTGCGGCTGCTTTATTAAACGCAGTAGAATTGGCAGATAAGAAAATGCAAGAGGTAAAGATGGTTATCTCAGGTGCTGGATCGGCTGCTATAGCTTGTGCCAAATTATATGTAGCTTTTGGTGTGAAAGTTGAGAATATCAAAATGTTTAATAGTAAAGGGGTATTGAAGAAACAGGATGAACGTATTTCTGACATTCAAAGAGAGTTTGCTGTTGATGATGATATTTCTTTAGCTGATGCAATCAATGGAAGTGATGTGTTTATAGGACTTTCTACAGCTGATGTTTTAAAACCAGAGATGTTAGAAACTATGGCAGATAATCCTATTGTCTTTGCTATGGCTAACCCTAATCCAGAGATAGATTATAACTTAGCTGTTAAAACACGTAAGGATGTTATTATGGCTACGGGTCGTTCTGACTTCCCTAATCAAGTTAATAACGTTTTAGGGTTTCCATATATATTCCGTGGAGCTTTGGATGTTCGTTCAACTAAGATAAACGAAGAAATGAAGATGGCTGCTGTTGTAGCTTTAGCTGAGTTAGCTAAAGAACCAGTACCAGAGCAAGTAAATATCGCCTACGGTGCAACTAAATTGTCCTTCGGTAGAGATTATATTATTCCAAAACCTTTTGATCCTAGATTAATTTCTGTAGTCCCACCAGCAGTTGCTTTAGCTGCTATGGAAAGTGGTGTTGCTAAAGCGCCAATTACTGACTGGGAAGCATATAAGCATGAGTTAGCACTTCGTATGGGCTCGGACAATAAGTTAGTTAGAATGCTAATTAATCGTGCTAAAACATCACCTAAACGCGTTGTTTACGCTGAGGCTGATCATTTAGATGTTTTAAAAGCTGCTCAAATTGCCTTTGAGGAAGGAATGACTATTCCGATCTTATTGGGAGATAAAGACACCATCGTAGAACTTAAAAATGAAATCGAGTTTCATGCTGAAGTAGAAATTATAGACCCAAAAAGCGAAGTTGAGAGTGAGCGTAGAAATAAATTTGCACAATCTTATTGGCAAGCTAGATTACGTAAGGGTATAACTTTATATGATGCACAGAAGTTAATGCGCGAGCGTAATTATTTTGCAGCAATGTTGGTTAACGATGGGCAAGCAGATGCGATGTTGACAGGTTATTCAAGAGCATACCCTACGGTAGTTAAACCAATCTTAGAGTTAATTAAAAGAGCTCCAGGGGTTTCAAAGGTTGCTACAACTAACCTTATGATGACAAAAAGAGGTCCTATGTTTTTAGCTGATACAGCAATTAACACAAATCCAAGTGCGGAAGAACTTGCAAAAATTGCTGTTATGACAGATAAAGCAGTTCGCATGTTTGGCATTGAACCTGTTACTGCGATGTTATCTTATGCTAATTTTGGCTCAGCTAATCAGTGTTCTCCAACAAAAATGAGAGATGCTGTTAAGATCCTTCATGAGCAATACCCAGAAATGGTAGTAGACGGTGAAATTCAAATTGATTTTGCATTAAATGATCAAATGCTAAAGAGTAAGTTTCCTTTCTCTAAGTTAGTTGATAAACAAGTAAATACTCTTGTGTTTCCTAATTTAGACTCTGCTAACATTACATATAAAATGTTAAAAGAATTGAATAAAGCAACTTCTATTGGTCCTATTATTTTAGGATTAGATAAAGCAGTTCATATATTTCAATTAGGTGCTAGTGTGGATGAAATGGTTAATATGACTGCTGTTGCAGTTGTAGATGCTCAAGTACGTGAAAGCCGCAAGCGCAAATAATAAAACTTTATAACCTTTGGCTGTCGTCTTTAACTTTTGCAAAAAAATAGTTAATATTTATTACTATTTTTGAGCTTAAATTAAAGTTATTATGATTGCACATATACAAGGGAAATTAGTGGAGAAAACACCCACTGAAGTAGTAATAGATTGCGGGGGAGTAGGATATTTAATCCATATTTCCCTGCATACTTTTTCTCAAATTGGTTCTAGTGAAAAACTAAAACTATATACCTATCTTCAAATAAAAGATGACGCACATACTCTTTTCGGTTTTAGTGAAAAGATAGAACGTGAACTTTTCAAATTACTTATATCTGTCTCAGGTATAGGCGGGAATACTGCCCGCAATATGTTATCCTCAATAAACCCAAGTGATCTTTTTAGAGCTATTGCCAATGCAGATACTAAAACCATTCAATCAGTAAAAGGTATTGGTAGTAAAACTGCACAAAGGGTAATTTTAGATCTGCAAGAAAAAGCAGTTAAATTGTATGACATTGATCAACTTTCGCCTATAGTTAACAATACAAACTTAGAAGAAGCGTTATTAGCTTTAGAGGTTTTAGGTTTTGCTAGAAAGACTGCAGAGAAAGTAGTTAATAAAGTATTGGACCAAACCCCAGATGCTAGTGTTGAAGCAATTATTAAACAGGCTTTAAAAAATTTGTAGAGATTGAAATGGTATTCACCAGGTTTACATAATCGGTTAGTTATAACTACCTTATTTTTGCTTTTTACTTGGCTAAGTTTTGGGCAGGTGGTTGTTGTACAACAAAGTCAATCCCAAAGTACTTTGCCTCTGCAGGCTCAGCAAGAGCTTATAGAGCAAGAAGAACTAACTGCGCAGCAAGAGCAAGAATTAGAGTTGTGGGAAGCAGAGTTATTAGAAGATTGGCAGGAGTTTGAGTTAAATCAAGCCAATGATTCTTTAGCTCCGGCTTATCGACCAGGTAATATTACCTTTCCAGATCCAAATTTTATTAAAGAAGTTTATTCCTACAACCCTTTAACAGATAAATATTATTATACCAAAGGCTTAGATAATTACGATGTTAATCTTCCAGTTATTTTAACTAGACAAGAATATGAGCAATTGGTACTTCGTGCAGAAATACGAAAGTATTTTCAACAAAAATTCGATGCCATGCATGGACGCTTGGAAGACGAAGAAGCTATGCGTGATATGCTGCCTCGTTATTATGTGAATTCTAAGTTGTTTGAAGGGATATTTGGCTCAAATACAATTGATGTGAAACCTACAGGGTCTGTTGAGTTTGATATGGGTATACGCTTTACTAAACAAGATAATCCTATTATTTCTCCCAGAAATAGAAACAGTCTGACCTTTGACTTTGATCAGCGTATTAGTATGGGGCTCCACGGGATGGTAGGAACTCGTATGGGGGTAAATATCAATTATGATACCCAAAGTACTTTTGATTTCCAAAACATGATGAAACTAGCATATGAGCCCGATGAAGATGCTATTATTAGGAAAATTGAGGTTGGTAATGTAAGTATGCCTATAGGAGGTTCTTTAATTCGTGGTGCTCAAAGTTTATTCGGAGTAAGAACAGAGTTGCAATTTGGACGTACTACCATTAGTGGAGTGTTCTCTGAGCAAAAGAGTCAAACTACTAGTGTGGTTGCTCAAGGGGCAGGTACTTTAGAAGACTTTGAAATGTATGCTTTAGATTACGATGAAGATCGACATTTTTTCTTATCTCAATATTTTAGAAATAATTACGACAGTGCATTAGAAAATTACCCTTATATAAATTCTAGGGTTCGAATAACCCGTGTAGAGGTTTGGGTTACCAATCGCTATAGTAGAATGGGGCAGACCAACAATAATTCCAGAAATCTAGTTGCCATACAAGATTTAGGTGAAGGAAAAAATAAGACAGGAAACGGGAATAGAGTAGTGTCTAAAGATGAACCTGGTTTTTTTGTCAATCCTAATGCAAACCCTTACCCTGATAATAAGAACAACTTATATGATCCTGGTAAAATTGGTGCTGCTGGATATTATTTATCTGCCGCAATTCGAAACAGTACCTCCACAAGTCAAGGTTTTAATACTCCTGTTCAAGAAGGAAGAGATTTTGTTAAGCTAGAGAGCGCTAGGAAACTTAATAATAATGAATTTACGTATCATTCACAACTAGGTTATATCTCATTAAATCAACGTTTGAGTAATGATGAAGTTTTAGCTGTAGCTTTCCAATTTAGTGTAGGGGATCAAATTTATCAAGTTGGTGAGTTTGGTAACGATACTCAGGTTCCCCCAGAGAATATAACAGGAATCCCTGGAGATAATCAACCTGTGTTGTTATCGGAGTCTATAGTGGTAAAATTATTAAAAAGTAGTCTGACTCTTACCCACGCTCCTGTGTGGAATTTAATGATGAAAAACATCTATCAAATCCCAAATGCTTCTTACATTGGTCAGGATAAATTCAGATTTAATATCTTATACACAGATCCTAGTCCTTTAAACTATATTTCCTCTGTAGATGGAGGTGTATTGCCTGAAGGAGTTGAGCGTACTGCTTTATTGAGCGTTTTTCATCTAGATAGACTAAATTCCGTGAACGACCCCCAAAAGGGTGGTGATGGTTTTTTTGATTTCTTGCCCAATGGTGGATTACAGAATATTTATGATCCAAATGATCCATCTGCTTCTTTTACTGGCAGCAATAATAATCAATCAGGATATGGAAATAATAACGGATTCGGTAATAATGGAAGTTTAAATAATAGCTCAGGTTACGGCGGTGGTTCCAGTGGTTATGGTGGTGGTAATAGCGGTTACGGCGGTGGATATGGAAGTAATAATGGGAATAACACAAATAGCTTTGATGGTATTACTATCGATGCAACTAATGGTAGATTGATTTTCACTACTGTCGAGCCTTTTGGGGAATACTTATATAATAAATTAGATGAGTCTTTAGTAAGTAACTCAGAGGGATACTACAATGAAGCCTCTTATAATGAAAATCAGCGTAAGTATGTGTTTTCGGAATTATATAGAAGCACTAAGACTACAGCAATTAGGAATCAAAGTAATAAAAATAAATTTTTATTAAAAGGTAAGTTCTCTAGTCAAAATGGAGAAGGTATTCCTATTGGAGCTTATAATGTTGCTCCTGGTTCTGTGGTTGTAAAGTCTGCAGGTAGACTACTTATAGAAGGTGTAGATTATACGGTTGATTACAATAGAGGTAGAGTAATGATCTTGGATCAAGCTCTTTTAGCCTCTAATGCACCGGTAGAGGTATCGGTTGAGAATAATACAATGTTTGGGCAACAAACCAAACGTTTTTTTGGTTTGAATTTAGAACACAAGATAAGCGATGATTTGTTGTTTGGAGCTACTTATCTTCGTTTATCAGAACGTCCAATGACCCATAAGAGTATGTATGGTCAAGAAGCTGTAAATAATACTATTTGGGGTTTTCACGCACAATATTCCTCTGAAGTTCCAATTTTAACTAGATTAGTTAATAAGCTGCCCAATATTGATACCGATGTAGAATCTCGAATTACCTTGCGAGGAGAGTTCGCGTATTTGCAACCAGGTAGCTCAAAAATTGACCAAATGAATGGTGAGGCCACTTCTTATCTAGATGATTTTGAAGCAGCTCAATCCAATATTGATGTCAAAGGATCATTTGCTTGGAAGCTCGCTAGTACTCCATTGGGTTTTTATACTGAACAATCCAGTGATGCAGAGAATAGTATTGGTAACTACTCTTTAGTTGATGGATATCGTAGAGCAAAACTTTCTTGGTATACTATTGATCCAATTTTTTATTTAGGTTCAAGGCCCAATGGTGTAGATGAGTATGATTTAAATTCAAGTACCACTAGGCGTATTTATAGTGAAGAGCTTTTTCCTACCAAGGATATAGCTTACGGAGAAAGTCGAATTATTAACACCTTAGACTTAACCTACTATCCTTTTGCTAGGGGACCTTATAATTTTAATCCCAAATATAAAAATGCTAGTGGATCGACAGGTATCGAGCCTAGTAGAAACTGGGCCGGTATTATGAGGGGATTGACTTCTACAAATTTTGAGCAAAGTAACATAGAGTTTGTTCAGTTTTGGTTAATGGATCCTTTTGTGGGAACATCTGTTGATAATTTTACCCAGCAGTATTTAACTGACAAGGGAGAGCTTAGATTTAACTTTGGACTTATTTCGGAAGATGTTTTAAGGGATGGGTATAAGCAATATGAGAATGGTTTGCCAGGAAGTGGACAAAATGCTGTTACTACAATTGAGACTATATGGGGTAAAGTCCCAGCAGCACCTTCTTTGATTTATGCTTTTGATGTAGACGCATTAAGTAGGGAACTCCAGGATGTAGGTTTAGATGGTTTAGATGATGAGCAAGAACGCATCTGGTTCAAAGATTTTTCTCATTTAGAAGATCCAGCAGGAGACAACTTTGTTCATTATTTAGATGCGCAAGGAGGTATTTTAAATAGGTATTATCATTATAATGGTACCCAGCGAAATAGTCCTATCTCCGGAGGTAGGGGAGGTAATAATTTGCCAGATATAGAGGATATTGATTCGGATAACACAATGAATACTATCAATGCTTATTTAGAGTATGGTGTGCCTATTAAAGCCAACTTGCAAGTTGGAGATCCTTATGTTGTTGATGTTAGAGAAGAACAAGCTCAACTCGCCGATGGAAAATTAGAAAGAGTACGATGGATACAATTTAAGATTCCTATAGATAAAACTGGTAGAGCAAAAGGAGATATAGCCAATAGTGCCAATGCAGATGAATCTAGCTTTGATGATGTGATTCGTTCGATTCGTTTTATGCGTATGTATGTAACTGGTTTTAAGTCACAAATCACTCTTCGTTTTGCTACTCTGGATTTGGTTAGAGGTAATTGGAGAAGATCCGATAGAGATATGCAAGCCAATAGTAATGGTGAGTATCCTGATGAGTCTCAGCCAGAGCGTGTTTCTAATACTGGATTTGATGTTTCTGCGGTTAATACACAAGATAATTATGATCGCAAACCAATTCCTTACGTTGCACCTCCAGGAGTTAGAAGAGAGCAAATGTATGTAAACAATACTCTTATCAATCAAAATGAACAGTCTTTGTCTTTACGCATCTATCCTATTAACTTAAATAGTCAACCTAATGGATTGCGTCCTGGAGATGCACGAGGTGTCTATAGAGGATTTAATACTGATATGCGACAATATAAGAAACTTAGAATGTTTGTGCACGCTGAGGCCTTAGAAAATTCAAGTACTGCTGTTTTACTAGATGATCAAGCTTATGCTTTTATTCGTTTGGGAAGTGATATGAGTGAGAACTATTATCAAATTCGAATTCCTTTAAAAGTAACCAGGCCTGGGGCAAGTACTCCAGAGGAAATATGGCCTGAATCCAATGAGTTTATGGTGGATCTAGACTTGTTAACTAAGATAAAGATCAATCGAATGAGCAGTAATCCACAATCTGTTACTAGTGTAAATTCTTTTTACGAGATGTCTGCTACGGATTTAGGAGGAGAGAGGCAAGACATGTACATTGGAATTAAGGGAAATCCGAATTTTGCCAATGTGCGTATGATGATGCTTGGTATTAGAAATGAGAGTTTAACTGATTTAGCTGGTGAATTTTGGTTTGACGAGTTGCGCTTGTCTGATATGGATAATAAAGGAGGCTGGGCTGCTACTGCTAGTTTAGATGCTAATATTGCGGATTTTGCAACAATATCTGCAAGTGGTATGAGATCTACTGCTGGATTTGGTGCCTTAGAGCAAGGCCCTGAGCAAAGGAGCAAGGAGGATTATAAATCTTACAGCATGGTTACTAATGTGAATCTAGGACATCTTCTACCGAGACACTGGGGAGTGGAGGTTCCTTTTAATTATGCTGTAAGTGAGGAAATTGTCACTCCAGAATATGATCCGGGTAATCTTGATTTAAAATTATCTTTAGTTAAATCTCACGCCAAAACCTCTGCCGAGGCTGAGCTAATTGAAAGTAGAGCTATTGACTATACTAAAAGAAAGAGCATTAATTTTATTGGAGTAACAAAACAGCGTAATCCCGAAAAAAAGAGCACGCCAATAGATGTAGAGAACTTTACCCTATCGCATTCTTATAATGAGGTGAAGCATCACGACTATGAAATTGAATCTATGTTTGAGCAGCAAGTGCGTAGTTCGCTAGATTATGGCTATTCTTTCACTCCAAAAAGAGTGGAGCCTTTTAAGAAGGTGGGTTTTCTAGCTAGCGAGAAGTATGCATTGTTAAGAGATTTTAATTTTAATTATTTGCCGACTAATATTTCATTTAGCAGTAATATCCTTCGCCAATACAACAGACAGGAGTTTCGTTTAATAGATGTGCAAGGTATTGGGTTAGATCCTCTTTATAGACGTAACTATTTCTTTAATTATAACTATGGTTTTAATTTTGATTTAACCCAGTCTATGCGTATTACTTATATTGGAGGAAGTAATAATGTGGTTAAAAATTATTATGACTCGACTAATGGAATAATAGATAATACTAATACTATATGGGATGATTATTTTGATGTAGGAACCCCGAATCAATTTACTCAGCAAGTAAATTTAACCTATGAGTTGCCAATTAATAAAATTCCTATGTTGGGTTTTGTACGCTCTAGTTACAGTTATACTGGAACTTTTAACTGGCAAAAATCTTCAGAGACTTTTTCAAATGTAGAATTAGAAGGACAGTTTTATAACTTAGGGAATACGATTCAGAATTCAAGAACACAAGTTTTAAACACTACCCTGTCTATGGATGTGCTATATCGAAGTATCGGTTTAGTTAAGAGTTCACAAGCCTCTAGGAAGCCAAAACAAAATACGCGCACAGCCTCTATTGTTCCAGGGCAAAAAGTGGTACTTCAAAATAATAATGTTGAAAAAGAAAAAGAGCCTTCTAAGTTATTAGATACCTTTATTGGTTTGATTACTTCGGTGAAAAATATTCAGATTAATTATAGTGAAAATAGTGGTACTATGTTGCCTGGATTTATGCCTGGAGTTGGTTTTTTTGGTACTAGCAAGCCAAATTTAGGGTTTTCTTTTGGAGGTCAAAGTGATATAAGACAAATAGCAGCTCAAGAGGGGTATTTGAGTGATTTCCCTAATCTAAGTGAACCTTATCTGCAAATTACAAATAAGACGCTTAATTTAAATGCCACTTTGATGCCAATACCTGACTTGATTATCGATGTGTTTGCCATGAGAAGTAAATCTGATAATCATTCCGAACAGTTTAAAGTACAGGATTTTAATTATATAGGACTAGCTCCTTATAATTACGGTAACTTTACCATATCTACCAATATGCTTTCTACTTCGTTTAGTAGTTCTAGTTTGAATTACTCTAGTGTGTTTGATCAAATGCTAGATAATCGATTAGTGATTGCTAATCGTTTGGCTCTAGCAGATGGAATTGATATAAGTAATGCAGCTAACTTAGATGCTCAAGGTTTCCCATTGGGTTATAGTTCGAAGAGTCAGGCGGTAATCTTGCCTTCTTTTATTGCTGCTTATACAGGAGGTGATGCTAGTAGTACTTCTACCAGTATGTTTAGAAGTATGCCACTTCCTAATTGGAATCTTAAGTATAATGGATTTATGAAAATTGGATTTATACGAGATAATTTCAGAAGGTTTTCTGTTCAACATGCTTATATGGCAACTTATACTTTAGGTTCTTATACTTCTAACTTAGACTACTATAATAGATCCAATGAGCAAGGTCCTATCAAGGTGGATAAGCCTGTGAAGGATATAATAAGTAGTGCTATTTTGTATGAGCAATTTAATCCCTTGATAAGAATTGACTTAGAAACAAGAAGTGCTATTCGCTTCTTGGCAGAGATGAGAAAAGATCGTATGCTCTCCCTTAGTTTTGATAATAACTCCTTAACAGAAACACATGGACAAGATTTTGTATTGGGGCTAGGCTACCGTATTAAAGATGTTGGGTTTAATTCCTCTTATGCAAATAATGGTTTAGGGGGTAGAATTAGTAGTGATATTAATATTAAAGCAGATATTACTTTAAGTAAACGCGAGACTTTAGTGCGATATTTGGACTACCAGAATAATCAAATGGGCGGCGGACAAAATACTTGGGCATTGCGATTAACTGCAGATTATATGTTAAGTCAAAACTTAACAGCAATTTTCTTTTATGATCATTCTTTTTCTAAAGCCATTATATCTACTATGTATCCTATAACAAATATTAGGGCAGGCTTCACAATGCGATACAATTTTGGAAATTAATAAGGTTTAACTTTAGTTTGTTGTAATAATATTATACATTTGTTTAAAACTAAATTATAATGAACATACCAGCTAATTTAAAGTACACTAAAGACCACGAGTGGGTTTCTATCGAAGGTGATATTGCAACAATTGGAATTACTGACTTTGCACAGTCAGAATTAGGAGACATCGTTTATGTAGAAGTAGAGACATTAGATCAAACTTTAGACAAAGACGAAGTATTTGGAACAGTAGAAGCAGTTAAAACTGTATCTGACTTAATATTGCCTTTAACTGGAGAAGTTATTGAGTTTAATGAAGGATTAGATACTGAGCCAGAATTAGTAAATACAGATCCATATGGAGCTGGATGGATGATTAAATTGAAAGTTTCAGATGCAACTGAAATTGAAAGTTTATTGTCTGACGAGCAATATAAAGAAATAATTGGTGCGTAATATTGTTTTAGGTGTAGCCCTTATTTGGAGTATACTTATTATAATATTGTGTCTAGTAGAGTCTAAAGAATTAGCTACTGCTGCACGGTTTGACATTCCTTACAGAGATAAGATTGCTCACTTTGGTTTTTATTTTACATTTTCTTTTTTATGGTTAATGTATTTTTTAAAAAGCAAAAAAGGTAAAAGTAGAGTTGCCTCTACATTACTTATTTTTACCATAGCTGTTTTATTTGGAGGGTGTTTAGAATTTGCACAATTCTATTTTACCTCAAGTAGAAGCGCTGAATGGGCTGATTTCTTTGCAAATTGTCTAGGGAGCTTAACAGGTTTGTTGCTCTGCTTAGCAATTACAAAAAATAAACAATAATTAGTAAAAGCCCCTTTTATTTAAAAGGGGCTTTTGTTTTAAATATTTAAAATACTATATAATGCAAGAGAGAGATTTGAAGGAATTTATGGATTCTACTTACTTAAAGCAACCTTTAGAGGCTGGACTAACAGTAGAACAAAATAATTTAAAAGTAATTGATTTGGTTCAAGAAGCTATTAAAGAAAATTTTAAGTTGGCCATGATTAGACCTGAGCAAGTTAGTGTAGCTAGGAAAATTATCGATCAAGCTAAAAGCGCGGTGTTAGTAGGAACTGTTATTGATTTTCCTAATGGTGATGCTGGGTTAGAAGCAAAATTAAGTCAAGCTAATAAAGCTATTGAAGAAGGAGCCGATGAATTAGACTTTGTAGTGGACTATAAGGCTTTTGTTCAAGGTAAAGAAGAACAAGTTAATCAGGAAGTTTTACAGTGTACTGCTTTTGGATTAAAACACAATAAAGTAGTTAAGTGGATAATCGAAGTAGCTGCTTTAAGTTCAGATCAAATTGCAAGTATTACTAAGGCAATTAAAGAGGTGGTTATTATGAATTTTCCACAAGAAGTGTTTCAAAAAGTTTATGTTAAATCCTCTACTGGTTTTTATCTTACTCAAGATGGAAAACCTAATGGAGCTACATTTGAGACAATTAAAATTATGCTTGAAAACGCAGGTCCTCTTCCAGTTAAAGCTGCCGGTGGAGTAAAAGATCATCAAGCTGCTTTAGAAATGGTTAAGTTAGGTGTTAAAAGATTAGGAACTTCTTCTGCAAAGGCAATAGTTGATGGCTTACAGGGAACGAATTCCTATTAATACTTAAAGAAAGGTTATATTCGGAGTTGGTAGGCTTGTTTTTAGGGTTTGTTTTAAAATTTAAATTATATTTGCACTGCATTAAAAATAAATTAAAACAGCTTTGAGTATATCTTCCAATTACAATAACCCTGTTTCGGTGTTGAAAGAGTTTAAGGAAATGACCAAAATGGGATTAGCCTTTAGTGTAGTCTTTTCGACTATTGCAGGGTATTTAATCGCAATTCCAGATTTTAGAGATATAAACTATTTGGTACTATTAGCCCTAGCAATTGGAGGGTATTGTATGGTAGGAGCTTCCAATGTCTACAATCAAATTATAGAGAAGGACTTAGATGCTAAAATGGATCGAACTAAAAACCGACCTATTGCATCTGGACGAGTAACTACACGTGCAGCCTTTATTTTAGCTAGTGTTTTAACAGTTTTGGGAATCGGTATTTTATATGCAGTTAATCCTAAAACCGCTATGTTTGGGGCTATCTCTATCTTTTTGTATGCTTGCGTATATACCCCACTTAAGACTATTACTCCATTATCGGTATTTGTGGGAGCTTTTCCAGGAGCCATTCCCTTTATGTTGGGATGGGTTGCAGAGACAGATAATTTTGGAATTGAGGCAGGTACTTTGTTTCTAATTCAATTTTTTTGGCAATTTCCACATTTCTGGGCTATTGGATGGTTTTTATACGATGATTATCAAAAAGGAGGCTTCTCTATGTTACCTACAGGTAAGAGGGATACTAAAACTGCCATGCAAATCATCTTGTATACTATTTGGTTAATTATAATTTCTGTTTTTCCAGCTACTGGATTAACAGGTCGATTATACTTGTCGCCTATTGCTGCTGTTTTAGTGCTAATGGCGGGGCTTTGGATGCTATGGGCAGCTATTAGATTATACAAAGAAAGAACAAATAAGATGGCTCGTACTTTAATGCTTGTAAGTGTTACTTACATCACATTAATACAAATTATTTATATTCTCGATAAAATTTTTAGATAACCAATGGATACTTTAACACAACAAGAACAATACCTAAAGAAAGGTAAAGCTTTAAAGATAATGTTGCTATTTGCAATCGGTAGTATTGCGATGGTTTTTGCTGGGCTTACTAGTGCTTATGTAGTCAGTGAGTCTCGACCAGATTGGTTAGTGGACTTTGTATTACCACCAGCTTTTTTATACAGCACAATTGTGATTCTAATCAGTAGCGTTACTTTCCATATGGCATATCGTGCCGTTTTGGATAATAAACAGTCAAAAGCGACAGTTTATTTGCTTTCTACTTTGATATTAGGATTCTTATTTGTTTTTTTGCAGTTCGAAGGATTTGCTGAAGTTATTTCAGAAGGATTTTTCTTCACGGGAAGTGAAAGTACAATTACAACATCATTTTTATATGTTATTGTAATTGTTCATATAGCCCACCTTGTAGGTGGAATGATAGCACTTATGGTTGTAATTTATAATCATTTTAAACAAAAATATAATGCACAGCAACATGTTGGTATTGAGCTGTGTGGGTGGTTTTGGCACTTTTTAGGATTGCTTTGGCTATATTTGTTTTTGTTTTTTACATTCTATAAGTAAAAAAATTAAACTAAATTTGAAAACTTTATAACTAATAACTTTTTATGGGAGCGACAGTTACTACAGCAGCTACTAAAGAAACAACATGGGGTGGAGGAAATCAACCCTTTAAAGTAAGCTACGGTAAATTGATGATGTGGTATTTCATATTATCAGATTCATTAACATTTTGTGGATTCCTTGTAGGATATGGTTTTACAAGATACAAGTTCATGGATTCTTGGCCAATCGCGGATGAGGTTTTTAACCACTTTCCGTTCTTACATGGTGTCGATGCACCGATGTACTATGTAGCATTAATGACATTTATCTTGATTTTCTCATCTGTAACTATGGTTTTAGCTGTAGATGCAGGTCATCAAATGAAGCGTAATAAGGTTGCAACTTATATGTTTTTGACAATTATTGGAGGATTAGTTTTCCTAGGGTCACAAGCATGGGAGTGGAAAAACTTTATTCAAGGGACTTATGGTGCTGTTGAGACAAGAGGGGGAGCGATCCTACAGTTTGTTGGGCAAGATGATAAACAGGTTGCTTTGTCTAGCTTTGCTATTGTAAATCCGGATAGAGACGAAACTACTCTTACAAGAAACGAAGGGTTTTGGTTTATGAGTGGACCAAAAGTACCTACGTATTCAATGGAAGAAATTACTAAAGGTTTCCTTGCTAATCCAGATCTTAAGATTAGAACTCAATTTACAATTGAAGATCAGGCTACAGGTCATAGAGAGAAAGAAGTATTAACAAGAGAAGAGTCTATAGCTCGTTTACAAGACGCTGTAATAGTAGTTGAAGGAGCTAACCTTATTCGCAACGAATATGGACACAGAACTTTCGGTGACTTTTTCTTCTTTATTACTGGTTTCCACGGATTCCACGTTTTCACTGGGATTTTGATTAATACTATTATTTTCTTCAACGTACTTATTGGTACTTACGATAGAAGAGGTAGTTATGAAATGGTTGAAAAAGGAGGATTATACTGGCACTTTGTTGACTTAGTATGGGTATTCGTATTTACATTCTTCTATTTAGTTTAATCTTACAAAATTATTATTTAAAATGGCAGCAGAAGGACATAAATCAAACACAAAAAGAATCTGGTCAGTTTTCATTATATTATCTTTAATTACTCTTGTAGAGGTAGTTTTAGGAATTTACAAACCAGATATGTTACACAATGTACGTTTATTCGGACTTAGTGTGTTAAATTATATCTTTATTATTTTAACAATTTGGAAAGCGTACTACATCATGTGGGCATTCATGCACTTAGAAGGTGAAGTAAAAGCCTTTAGGTGGTCTGTAGCAGGAGTTCTTGCTTTCTTGTGTACTTATTTAATTACACTTGTTTTAATTGAAGGTGACTACGTATTTGAGGTTTATCAGAACTCTCAAATTAGATGGATATTTTAATAACTTATTATAGTTTTAAAAGGCGGTTTATTGACCGCCTTTTTTTATTTTTGCCAATGTCGTATTATTAAAGATTGTAGAAATGAAGAAGTACCTTATTCTAGCCTTGTTATTTATTATGCCTATTTGTGCATACCTTTTTTTTGCAACGGGTGTCAACCAATTTCAAAGACTGCCTATTATTAGTGAGAATGTAAATGAATTGCCTTTAGGAGAAACATCTCTAGGGAAACAGCCTGTGTTAAAAGATAAGATTACTATTCTTGGATTTCCAGGAAAAGATTTACTTGCAGATAAAGGGGATGCTTTTAATTTAAATCAAAAAATATATAAGCGTTATATGGATTTTGAAGATTTTCAGTTAGTGATGATTTTGCCTTTAGGAAGTCAAGAGCAGGCTCAGAAAGTAGTTGAGGAGTTGGCAGTTATTTCTGATATGTCTAATTGGAATTATCTTTTTTTAGAACCACAACAAATCACAGAATTTTATAATTCTTTAGGATTGGTTGGTAAATTAGATAAAGATTTCGCTAGTAGTAACATTTATATAATCGATAAAGATCTGAATGTGCGTGGGCGTAATGGAAAGAATAAAAAAGGTGATTTTGAGTATAAAGAGGGTTATTCTTCTATTTCAGCTGCAGAGCTACACAATGATATGATGGATGATGTTAAGGTTGTATTAGCTGAATACCGATTAGCTTTAAAACAGTATAAACGTATTAATCAAGATAATTAATTATGAAAGATAAATCTTACATTTGGATCTCCTTAGTGGTATTAGTTTTCGGAATTTGGGCTGTGCCTAAAATTATTGATCGCTTTAAACCTGCAGATTTGCATATTATGGGTAAAGCACCTAGTTTTGAATTAACTAATCAAGATAACGTACTTATCTCTGAAGAAAATTATAAAGGCAAAGTATATGTAGTGGAATTCTTTTTTGCTAATTGTCCTACAATCTGCCCTATAATGAATGAGAATATGCTTAAGTTGCAAAAGGAATTTTATGGTAATATGAAATTTGGAATTGCTTCAATTACAATTGATCCGACAAATGATACAGTAGAAGCTTTAAAGGCTCATGCTCAAGATTTAGGTGTTAAGAATCCTTATTGGTATATGCTAACTGGTGATTCAAAATATATATACGATTTAGCTGCACAGTTTAATCTATATACAGGGGTGAATCCTGAAGCTCCTGGAGGTTTTGAACACTCAGGGTTGTTTGCCTTAATTGATCAAGATGGAAATATTCGTTGTCGTGAAGATGAATTTGGAAATCCTATTTTATACTATGATGGTACAACAGATCAAGGATTAGAGATGATTAAAGAAGATATTAAATTACTTTTAGGAAATTAAGATGCAAAACGAGAAAGATTTAGAGAAAAAGTATAATAAGTGGATTTGGATTCTATCTATTACTATTCCCATAGTTGTGGCTATTTTATTTGGAGTTAATTTACAAAAGTTAGGGTACGATGTTAAACCTCTTACTTTTTTGCCTCCTATATATGCTACGATAAACGGTTTTACGGCTGTTTTGTTAGTTATTGCCGTAGGGGCAATTAAACGAGGTAACAAAGTCTTACATGAGCGTCTAATTAAAGTATGTATTGGTTGCTCTATAGCATTTTTAGCAATGTATGTTGCCTATCATATGACCTCTATTGAAACTAGCTACGGTGGAGAAGGTTGGATTAGATACCTTTACTTCTTTATTCTTATTACCCATATATTATTATCCATTATTATCATTCCTTTTGTATTAATTACTTTTGTTAGAGGAATAGCTGGTTCTTATCAAAGACATAAAAAAATTGCTAGAATTACTTATCCAATGTGGCTTTATGTTGCTGTAACAGGTGTGATTGTGTATTGGATGATATCTCCTTATTATATTCATTAATTACTATTAAGGTATGAGAAAAAAAATTAGTTGGTTAGCCCTCTTTATGTTCATAGGCAGCCTATCTACTCAAGCGCAGTGTTCGATGTGTAGGGCAGCTTTGGAGACCGAAGAAGGCGGCGTAAAAGCTGAAGCTGTAAACGATGGAATAGTTTATTTAATGATATTTCCTTATCTACTAGTAGGACTTGCTTTCTATTTTACATATAAGGTTTATAAAGGAAAAACAGATCCAAAGAAATAATAAAAAAAAACCGCTTTTTAAGCGGTTTTTTTATTATTTTCATCTTAGGTGTAACAAATGGTTTTGTTTTGCGTCTTATTATAAAATTCGAATGGGATGAATAAAGTTAATTTAGTTGTTTTTTCTGTAATCTTAGGAGTATGTTCAATCGGCCATGCTTTTGGGCAACAGCCTAAGTTGTGGACCTTGGAGCAATGCATCGACCATGCAATAACTCACAATATCCAAGTTAAGCAAATGCAAATTGCCCAGGAGGTATCTAAAGTTAATGTGCAAACGGCACAAATGGATTTTTTGCCCACTCTCAGTGGTAATTCTCAGCATTCTTGGACGATAGCAGATGTTCTAGATCCCACAAGTAACCACACAAGTAGTCAGACTATTCAAAGCACTAGTATTGCCGCGGGGTTAAGTGTTGATATTTACAAGGGTATGGATAAACACCACCGTATGGTAAAGAGCAGATTAGATCTTCTAGCAGCAAGTTATTCTTCTCAGAAAATGAAAGAAGATATTTCTTTAAACGTTATTAATGCTTATTTACAAATTATATTTAATAAAGAGTTAGTTAATACTAACCAGAAACAGTTAACTTTTGATCAGAGTCAAGGCGAAAGAACCTCACTTTTAGTGGATGCTGGTTCTGTTCCTGCTGGTGATTTATTAGAAGCTAAAGCAACTATCGCCACTAGTAATCAGCGTCTTATTTTATCAGAAAATCAATTAGTAATGGCCAGGCTTAATTTAGCTCAATTGTTGCAAATTCAGGACTATGAAACTTTTGATATAGCCGCAGAGGATTATCCAGTGGAAATTTCCGATGTCCTTAGTTATTCACCAGATATGATTACTGCACGTGCTTTTGAATCTTTAACAGATATTAAAAAAGCTCAAGTAGAATTAGATATTGCACAAAAGAACGTTGCTATTTCTAAAAGTGCCTTACAACCAGTTTTAAGAGGTTTCTACAATTTAGGTACATCCATGAATTATGGTAGTCGCATAGTGGGGCAAAGTAGCGAGGCTGTAGAAACAAGTATTGGATATGTAGAGGGAACTAATCAAAGAGTTTTTACTCAAAGTTATATGCCTGTTTATGGGGGTCCTGATCCATTCTTTACCCAATTTAAGGATAATTTAAATTCCAATTTTGGACTTTCCTTAACTATACCCATTTTCAATGGTAATAAAGCTAGAAACAACGTTAAGATCAATCGCCTAATTTTAGAGCAAGTGGAGAATGAGAAAGAACAAGCGGTTTTAAATTTAGAACAGTATGTCTTTAAAGCATACACCGATACTCATAGTTCTTTGAAGAGTTATGAAGCTAGTCAGGTCACTTTAGAAAGTCGTGAAAAAAGCTTTGAATACGCCCAGGAGAGATACCAAGTGGGGTTAATTAATATTTTTGAATTAAATCAGAATCAAATTTTATTGGTAAATGCTCAAAGTGAAGTTTTAAAAGCTAAGTACGATTATATATTTAAAACAAAAATATTAGAATATTATTTTGGAATCCCCCTTTTTTAACAAGTTAATTATATGAAAAAGAAATACATTTTTATAGGTCTTTTGATTGTTGTGGTTATTGCCGCAATTTTTAGCGGTATCTTTGACAAAAAAGAAGTTGTCACCAATGTGGAGGTGATCGATTTTAAAACAAGAGAAATAGTTCAAGTTGTTTCAGGTACAGGTAAGATACAACCAGAGATCGAGATAAAACTTTCTTCAGAAGTTTCTGGAGAAATTATAAATTTACCTGTTAAAGAAGGTCAGGTCGTAGCTAAAGGAGATTTACTTGTTAATATCAATCCTGATATCTATGAGTCTAATGTGGATAGAAATAAGGCTCTTCTAGCCACTAGTATTGCTAATTTAGCAATGGCGGAAGCTCTTTTGGTTGAGGCAAAATCATCCTATAATAGAAATAGTACTTTATTTGATAAAGGAGTGATTTCTGGAGCGGAATGGGATAAAGTTATTTCCAGTTATGATGCGGCAAAGGCTAGTCATAATTCCTCTTTTTATAATGTAGAAAGTGCTAAGGCAGCTTTAGTTGAAGCCCAAAGAAACTTACTGCGTACGGCTATTTACTCACCAGCCTATGGAACGATTTCTCGTATTGATGTAGAGTTGGGGGAAAGAGTATTGGGAACTCAGCAAATGGCGGGAACGGAAATTTTGCGTATTGCTGATTTAGCAAAGATGGAAGTAGAAGTAGAAGTAAATGAGAATGATATAGTCAAAATACAAGAAGGCAATGAAGTTATAATTAATGTCGACGCATATTTAAAGAAAGAGTTTAGAGGTGTGGTAAATAGTATTTCTAATTCCTCCTCTAACGATAATTTATCGGCTGATCAAGTAACTACCTTTAAAGTGAAAATACAAATACTAGAGTCCTCTTATGGTGATTTAATTGATGAATCTGTAGAGAATTACTCTCCTTTTCGTCCAGGTATGACTGCATCGGTAGAGATTATTACACAAGTTAAGCCAGATGTTTACTATGTTCCAATTTCCGCAGTTGTAATGAAAAGACCTAGTGATACTCTAAGTGTAGAGGCCAGAGATACAGAAATAGATAAAGAGATTGCTCGTGAGGCTGTTTTTGTTGAAAAGGACGGTAAGGCAAAAATTAAATTTGTCAAAACCGGTATTCAAGATGATCGCTTTATAGAAGTATTAGATGGTTTAGAAAAAGGTGATAAAATTATTACAGGACCTTATACGGTGGTTAGTCGTAATTTAAAACAAGGAGATCTTGTAAAGGGTGACACAAACAAGAAAGAACAATAGTTTAACAATCACAATGATTACAATTTTAAATATAGAAACATCAACTAAGAATTGCTCTGTTTCACTAGCTCAAGATGGCTTATTATTAGAGGTAAAAGAAATTGCCGAGGAAAATTTTTCTCATGCTGAGAAATTACATGTATTTATAGAAGAACTCTTGAATTCTAATAAATTAGAGTTTAAAGATTTATCGGGCGTAGCTGTAAGTCAAGGTCCAGGTTCCTATACAGGTTTGCGCATTGGAGTTTCTAGTGTAAAGGGATTTTGTTATGCCCTTAATATTCCAATGATTGCTATAGACACTTTGGAAATCTTAGCTAGACAAGTCAAAACTCAAGATGCTTGGATCGTTAGTATGATAGATGCTAGACGCATGGAGGTGTTTTGTGCAATATTTGATTCTTCTTATAATACTGTTCGAGAAATTCAGGCCAATGTTGTGGAGCCAGGTAGCTTTGATAGCTTACCATTAGACAAGAAAATCTACTTTTTAGGAGATGGAGCACCTAAATGTCAAGAGATTTTACAAACAGAAAATACAGTATTTTTACTGGATAATTTATATCCTTCGGCCAGAGAAATGGTAGAAGTAAGCTATCAAAAATACCTTGATAAGGATTTTGTTGATACGGCTTATTTTGAGCCTTTTTATCTGAAAGATTTTGTGCTGATAACTAAAAAAAATAAGTGATACTATAAAGTATCACTTATTTTTTTTGCTTCAAGTAAAACTTGTGAATATACTGTATTGTAGTTGTCATTCTCTACCCATAATTGTACGCAATAGGTGATTTTAGTATCTAAAAGTTCACTTACCAATATTTTTGGTTTTGGCTCAGACATAACAAGTTCCATTTGTTGTAATTTGTTTAGTAGCTCAGAAATAAATTCTTGTGTGTTTTTATTTAAAGTAGTGGTGAATTTTATCTCTGCTCTTCTTAAATTATTTTGGCTAATGTTTTTAATCTTGCCATTGGACAGTATCCCATTTGGAATATATATAATGTTATTTTGATAGTTTATAATTTCGGTGGAGAAAATATGTATAGCTAAGACTTTACCACTTTCGGATTGCGCCTCGATAATGTCTCCAATTTTAAAGGGTTTAAATAAAATAATAAGTACTCCCCCGGCGAAGTTACTAAGAGAACCTTGTAGGGATAAACCTATAGCTAAACTCATAGCTCCTACGATTGCTACAAAGGAACTTGTTTGGATTCCAACTTTAGAGGCAATAATAACAAAAAGTAAAACCCGTAGTCCCCAGATCAGCGAGTCAATTAGAAAGCTAGCAAAAGTAGGCTCAATCTTTTTCTCTAAGAATATCTTCTTTGCAAATCTTTTTAAAAGTTTTATGACCCAAATACCAATGATTAATATAATCAGTGCGTTAAAGAGGCTAGGAATAAATTTGAATAATTTTCCCAGATATCCCGAAAGTAACATGTCTAGACTTTCCATAAAATTATAATGTATATTGTTGTAAGAAATTCAATTTTTTCTCTGGTGCTAAACACATATTATTAGTACATAAGTATGCTAGGGTATGGTCTTTTGTAAATTCCTTTTGTAAGTAAGGAGTCTTGCAGTGTTCTATTTTAGGGAAGATCAAACAACTTGTGATTACATTTTGTCTTAATTCTAGCGTTTTTTCCAGGGCTTTTTCACCAACTAGTACTAATTCGCTCTTGGATTGATAGTAAAGTTGTAGCAGTAACCAGTTGGAGTAGGCAGAAGGATAATCGATTTGTGAGAGTATAACTTCTAACATATTGGTAGCAACTTTGCTATAATGCGCATTGTGATACAGTACACCTAATTGAGTTAAGTTGTGTGCCATGGCTGAGTTACAGCTAACAATGACATTGTCTTCTGTTTCAATACTGTTTAATATATTTGAAAGGTTTTGTTGACTATAATAGAAAAAACCACTTGAGGCATCCCAAAAGTGATCCAGCGTGTAGTCTGTTAGGTTTTTAGCCCATTGCAAATAATTGGGATTAGCTGTGTGTTGATACAGGTATATAGCACTTTGAATAAAGAATGCATAATCATCCATAAAGGCTAATGCTCCCTTTTGTTGATTCGTTAAACTTCTATAAAGCCCTTTGTCTGGAGAGTACATGTTTTGAGTGATAAAGTCAAAACATGCTTTAGCTTGTTGTAAGTATGTATCCTCTTTAAGGGCTGTGTAAGCATCCAACAAGCCTACTATATATTGGGCGTTCCAACTAATTATAACTTTGTTGTCTAACAAGGGCTTGTGTCTTGTTTGTTTTTGTTTAGACAAACTTTCAAGCATACTTTTTTTCTTACTTTCTAATTCTTCTAGACTTATATCTAAATCATTAGCAATGAGTTCTAGAGGTTTATTTTGTATGAGAACATATTGAGAATCTTCCCAGTATCCATATGGATTTATGTTATAAATCTTTTCAAATAAATCAAAATCTTCTTCTAAGATATTTTTTAGTTGTTCTTTATTCCAGTAGTAGTAGGCTCCTTCTTTTATAAGGCCTAACTCATTTTTACTATCGGCGTCTAAGGCACTATAGAAAGCACCTTCTTTATTCGAAAAAGAGCTATTTATAAATTGGATCGTTTTTATTAGGACTTCTTTATATAAAGTTTTTTTCGTACGCTTATATGCATCTGCATATACACTAAGTAATTGTGCGTTATCGTAGAGCATTTTTTCAAAATGCGGGATGTGCCATTTATGATCTACACTATATCTACAAAAGCCACCTTCTATTGGATCAAAAATACCACCCCAAGCCATTTTGGTAAGACTTGTATCTATATAAGATAATAAGTCGGTGTCTTTTTGTTGAATTGCCTTTCTTTGTAAGTATAATAAGTTGTTAGGCATCATAAATTTCGGAGTAATACTATATCCTCCATATTCCAAATCAAAACTTTTACTCCACTTCTCTAGTAAGAGTTCTATATTGAAACGCGTAGTAGGATTCTGCGTAGGACCCTGACTTAGAATAGCAATGTTACTTTGAAGCTTTTGTGCGAATTCTTTTACCTGATCAGGGTTAGTAGTATATAATGCCTGTAGTTGGATTAAGTAATCCATCCATTGTTCTTTTGGAAAATATGTGCCTCCCCAAATAGCTTCTCCACTAGGTAAACATACTGCGTTTAAAGGCCAACCAGCCTGCTTGGTCATAAGCTGAACTGCCTTTATATAGTAATTGTCTATTTGAGGTAATTCTTCTCTATCTACCTTAATATTTATGAAATGTTTATTCATTAACTCAGCTACTTCTAAATCTTCGAAGCTCTCTTGTTCCATCACATGACACCAATGACAAGTAGAATATCCAATACTGATAATCATTAACTTATCTTCTTGGGTTGCTTTGCTTAGCGTTTGCTTATTCCATGGTTTCCAATGTACAGGGTTGTTTGCATGTTGTAATAAGTAGGGACTAGTTTGCAGATGTAATTCGTTCATGTATTGTTTGGGAATTAAGAAGTGTAAAGGTACATAGGATTTATGATTTACAATAATTGTAAAGCATAACACTATCTTAACATTGAAAAGTATGAATTATTCGACCTTTGCAGCTCACTGAAATTAATTAATAAACTTAGAAATGGAACAAATTTTTATCGTTATGTTAATTGCCCTTGGAGTTCTTGCTATTATTGATATAATGGTGGGGGTAAGTAATGACGCAGTAAATTTTTTAAACTCTGCTATTGGCTCTAAAGCCCTACCATTGAAAGCAATTATGATAATTGCATCTTTAGGTATTTTGGTAGGATCACTTTTTTCCGAAGGTATGATGGAAATTGCCCGAAGTGGTATTTTCGTGCCTAGTATGTTTACCTTCGAGGAGGTAATGGTCATCTTTTTAGCTGTAATGATAACAGATATTCTTTTATTAGATGTCTTCAACTCTTTAGGCTTACCTACATCAACGACTGTTTCTATTGTTTTTGAGCTATTAGGAGCCGCTGTTTGTATGGGAATCGTTAAGATTGTTAGCACTGGTCAAAGTTTGAGTATTCTACCAAGCTTCATCAATACCGATAAAGCCACGGAAATTGTATCTGGTATTTTATTGTCAGTCTTATTTGCTTTTACTCTAGGAGCTTTTGTTCAATATATCTCACGTTTAGCTTTTACTTTTAATATCGATAAGAAACTACAAAGTGTAGGGGGTATTTTTGGTGGAGTAGCAATCTCTGCAATTAGTTTCTTTATTTTAATAAAGGGACTAAAGGGGGCCAGCTTTATAAGTGATAATGCAAGTACTTGGATTGATCAAAACCAATTACTTTTAGTAGGAATTAGTTTTGTGTTTTGGACTATTTTATCTCAGCTGTTAGTTAGTTTTTTTAAGATTAATATTTTACGAGTTATTATTGTTGTTGGTACATTTGCCTTAGCTCTTGCCTTTGCAGGTAATGATCTTGTTAACTTTATAGGTGTACCTATTGCTGCTTTTCAAAGTTTTGAGTTCTTTACTGCTTCAGGAATGGCACCCGATAAATTTATGATGGGGCAATTAGCCGATAATAGCGTGGTAGCGCCATTTTATTTTCTTGCAATCGCTGGTGCTATTATGGTTTATACGTTGTGGACTTCCAAAAAAGCGCATAATGTGGTGGAGACAGAAATGAATTTATCTCGTCAAGAGACTGGTGGTACAGATGAACTTTTTGCTCCTAATGTATTTTCTAAGGCTGTAGTTCGTTCTATGGTTGTTTTAGGAATGGGAATGAATTATGTTTTACCCAAAGGTTTACAGATTAGATTAGATAAGCGTTTTGAAAAACCAGAGCAATCTAAAGTAAAATTAGCCAAAGAAGATCAACCTGCTTTCGATATGGTTAGAGCAAGTGTGAATTTGATGGTTGCTAGTATATTAATTAGTATTGGTACATCACTGCAGTTACCTTTATCAACTACTTATGTTACCTTTATGGTGGCTATGGGAAGTTCTTTTGCCGATAGAGCTTGGGATAGAGATTCTGCGGTGTATCGTGTTGCTGGTGTTATAAATGTAATCGGAGGATGGTTTGTAACTGCAATTGTTGCTTTTACAACAGCTTTTATTGTATCATATATCCTTCGAGTAGGTGAGATCTATGCTTTAGTAGTGATGCTAATCTTAGTTGCTTTATTGTTATATAGAAGTCACAAAGCTTTTCAAAAGAAAGAGAAAGAGAAAAAAGAAAGCGAACTTTCATTAAATAGAGTCGACATAAATAGTATTCAAGGGGTCATGTCAGAGAGCTCTTCTCAAATTGCTAAGACTATTGCTAAGGTACAAGAACAATATACTTCAGTTATTGACGCTATTGCTTTGCAGGATTTAAAGAAATTACAACGTAGTAGAAAGAAATTAAAGAAGATTGAGAAAGAGTTAGATAGTTTAAGAGGTAATGTATACTTCTTTATTAAAAACTTAGATGATACTTCTGTTGAGGCTAGTAAATTTTACATCCTTACTTTAGGGTTTTTACAAGACATGATTAAGGCTACTAATTTTATTGCTTTAAGTAGTTTTAATCACGTGGATAATAATCACAAAAAACTTAAGTTCAATCAAATTAGAGATCTTAAGTTAGTGGATCAGAAACTACAAGATTTATTTAATAATATTACTGAATTATTTTCTCAAGACAAGTTTAATGAAATCCAGACTATCTTAGAAAATAAAGAAAGTTTAACCAATACGGTAGACAAGTTAATTCAAAAGCAAATTGTTCGTATTCGTACTACAGAAACTAGTGCAAAGAATAGTAAGCTATACTTCTCTATTTTATTTGAGTCGGATGATTTAATCAAGAGCACTATTGGCTTATTAGAGTTATTTAGAGATTTTGATATAGAGACTAAAAATAAGACATTCAAAAGAATGAGTTAAACTAAGAGTATAAAGACTCATAAAAACACTAAAGGCTTATTGCAATGCAATAAGCCTTTAGTGTTTTTATGAGTAATAGAAGTATAACCTGGCCTAGGTTGTTTTTACTAAACTAGCGTTTTTTGAAGAAGTCTGGGAATTATAGAATTTTGGATCAAGGATTTTAGATTTAATTTTAAAAGTTAACTCGCTATATATACCTGTTAGTAACAAGGAATTTGTCTTAGAGATAATAAGTATTGTGGGAAATATTTTTTATAATTCTAAAAGGCTTTACAGAACAATTCCAGCTATTTTCAATAGTGACTTAAGATAAATATTACAGTTTTATATGCGTGTTTTTGTTGCTTAACTTCTAATGGTAGTAAATAAAAGGCAAAAGGCTAATTTAACCAACAAAGGCTTATTGCATCGCAATAAGCCTTTGTTGGTTCTTTGAATAATTTAAATAAAACCCCAATAAAGAAGCTTTTTCTAAACCTACTCTATGCGTTAGAAGCTTCTACAACAATAGCGTTGTCATTAAGCATTTGACGTAACATACTTTCGATACCATTTTTCAAAGTAAAGGTTGAAGAAGGACATCCGCTACAAGCTCCTTGAAGAATTACTTGTACAGTATTGTTTGTTGGTTCGTATTTTTTGAAAGCAATATTTCCACCATCTGCCTGAACTGCTGGCTTAACATACTCTTCAAGGATATTTATTATTTTTTGAGATGTTTCATCTAAAGAATCAAAATGTGTATCGGCTTGCTCTTCGATTTGTTTGGTATCTGTAATTAAAGACTCATCAACAGCTAAATTACCTTGTTCTAAGAATTCTTTGATGAAAGCTCTTGTTGATTGAATATATTCATTCCAGTCAAAGGCATCATATTTGGATATAGAAACATAATTCTCATCAATAAAAATTTCCTTAACAAAAGGACTTTTGAATAACTCTTGTGCTAATGGAGAAGATTTAGCTTGATCGATGTCTTTTAGTTCTACTGCTTTTTTAGTCAATAGTTTATTTGCTACGAATTTAATCACAGCCGGGTTAGGTGTGGATTCAGCGTATATCGTTATAGGTTGCTTTTTGTTCTGTGTTTTAGTCTCCAATAGTATTTGATTACCTTTATCTAAGAAGGTTTCTATCTGTTGAGCAAGAGATTCTTTTACGTCATCCCACTCTACAATTGAAAATTTTTCAATTCCAATGAAATTATTTGAGATATAAACCGTTTTAACAAAAGGAAGATAGAAAAGTTCACGTGCTAAAGGAGAATTAGAAGTCTCATCGATGTTCTTGAACTCGTAATTTTCACCTTTTACTATAAAATCAGGAAGAACGAATTTTATAATTGAAGGATTTGACGTATTTTGAATTTGTATTTTAGACATATTAGTTTTTAGTTTTTTCAAAATTAACAAAGAAAAAGTGGAACAATCAAATATATGATTTTTTTAAACAATTAATTAACATATAGTAAGCATTAACAATTTAAAGTAACCATACGATGAGCAAGACAATAGGGCTTTTTTTATCCATTTGGATGTGCCTGTTTTTTACAACAAAAACCATTGCAAATTCTGCTGAGGTTCGGGTAACGAAAAATAGTTTTTTCAAGACAGAACTCCGTGAAGATTTTTTTCAAGAACAAATCCCAGAGGTGACCTATGGAAAGCCTTATAATCTTGTGCAGTGCGGTGGACCGGCTTCTCAAGATCCTGCTACTTTTTATTTAGTAGACGCAGTTAGAGGAGTTGGTCTTAATGCCAATGGAAAAGATAGTGATGGAGTGGATATTGTCCCATTTGGTTTTTTGTACGAGTTTTATTCAAGTCATAGTGATGCTGAAATTCAAAGAGATAAAATACCATCGGATAAATTGTGGATAAGCTTACCTCAGGGTAGTGCATCGGTGAGTTATTATGTAAGAGTATATTCTGTTGCTGATCCTAGGGAGTTTAAAGTACAAGGGTTTGATTTAGAGGTGAAAAAGGACGATTGTACTATTAGCGACATGATTGTGTCTGTGGCGGATTTATATAAAACAGTCAGTGCTTCTGGCCAAAGTGCTGTTTTTAATCTAGCACCAAACGCTAACCAAGCGTTTTTAGGGAATGTTGCTTTATTTGATGTAACGTTGTTTAAAGTTGTAAATGGAGCCGCTAGTGAGCAGATTTCGGATCAAAATGGACAATGGCTTGCTTATAGTGCTACTAATAATACTAAGATAGAGATACAGGTTAAAGATCGTAATGATGCTTCTAAAAAAGTGGGAGTAAAACAATTCACTTTGTATACAGAGTATTTAGATATTTTAGATAAAGTAGAGTTGATTGCACAACAAAGCAATAGTAGTGTAGAGCTAGATAAAAGAGAAGGAGTGTTTGATTTAAATGATATACGAGCAATCGTGAGTGATTCTTTAACAGCACCTTTCTTAGAATTTAGTTTTTATTCTGACAAGGCTCAAACTAAAAAGATTGACTCTATAGAGGATTATACTGCATTAGATGGAAGTGTGGTTTACGCAAAGGTAAATAATTTATTATTTCAAGCCCAGCCTATTAACTATAAAACAGTAGAGGTTAAACTTTCCATAGAGGCTAAACCAGTGATTGGAGCTTTCGATAATTTAATGGAATGTAGCGATCGTTTAACTCAGTGGCGTTTTGATTTATTAACTTTAAACAAGGCAATTTTGGCAGATTATCCTGCAGCGTCTGCTGATGGGACTACAGGTTATCAAGTAGGGTATTTCGCCACCGAGCAAGATGCAATAGACAATACCAATGAAATATCTAATAGTTTGGATGTTGGTCTAAATGAAATAAAGATAGTTTGGCTGCGTTTGACAGATTTAGAGACCGGTAATTTTAATCACACTAGTTTTACAGCATCTTTAGGGTATAGTGAAATATTAACTTATAGTCATTCTTTAAATTATTGTTTTGTAGATATATCCGATTCAACTGTTAATCTAAATGCTGGATCCAACGCAATAAAGGGGGTTAATGTAGAAGATAGACCAGATAGTGAATTTTATCCCAGTAATGACCTATTACAAGTGTTTTTCTATGAAAACCAAAGTGACGCAGAGAATTCAGTAAATGCTTTAACTACAGAGCAAGCTTTAAATTATCCTTTAGCTTTAGGACAAACTAAAACCATTTATACAAGAGTCTCGATGCTTGAAGGATTCGCTTGTAAGGCTCAGGATTATAAAACCTTTACCATTAGTAGTAATCTTGGTGTCACAGGAGGATTTGGACCTGTACAAAATACTTTGCAATTATGTGGCAATGAGCAAGACCCAAGTACAATTAATACCCAGATTTGGTTTGAACCCACTCCAGGAAGTAGTCAAAGTTATAAAGTGACATTATTTAAGATGACCTCTGATGGGTTAGGTATTTCACAAGGCTATAAAGTGGGTAGTAGTATAGAGGAATTAACTTTCGATGTTACCCAAGATGGTGATTATTATTTGTTTGTAGTATATGAAAATAATCCATATCCAGGAGTTTCTGCTTGTGATCTGCGATCAAGTATTTGGAAAATTAAACCTTCCTTTACGGCTATTGTCTTAAACGCAGATGCTACTAATATGATCAATTCTTTTGACGTAGATCAAAATGGACAAGCTTTTGTAGAAATAGGGGTTTCTACGGAGCAATCCGATGATTTTGAATATGCAATAGATAATGGTGCTTTTCAACCTTATAATCGTTTTGATAATATTCCAATTGGAGATCACGTAGCTTGGGTGAGAAGTAAATATAGTAATTGTGCAGTAATGACTGTGTTTTCAGTATTTGGGTATCCTAAGTTTTTTACACCAAATGGCGATGGATATAATGATACTTGGAATATCCCTGGACTCAGTGGACATCCAGAGGCTAAAATTAATATCTTTGATCGCAATGGCAAATTATTAAAACAAATGAGTCCCAATAATATGCAAGGTTGGGATGGTCTTTATAATGGTCGAGAATTACCTTCTAGCGATTATTGGTTTAGCGTTGAGTTTACTAATGATTTGCCCGGTAATGATGAGTTAAATGGACGTTCAGTAAAGTATACAGGACACTTTTCTTTAAAAAGATAATTAAGTTATGAAAAGAATATTAAAAAAAGCAAGCCTATTTTTAGCCTTAACTTTTGGTTCAGTAGGGTTTGCTCAAGATGGATTTGCAGTATACACCGAATATTTATCGGATAACTATTATCTTTTGCATCCTGCTTTAGCTGGTATAAAAAACAGCGCTCAATTTCGTCTTTCCAATAGGCAACAATGGAGTGGAGTCAAAGATGCTCCAAGTTTATTTACTTTTGCTGGTAGTACAAGGATTGCTGAGAGATCTGGTATAGGAGTAATTGCATATGGTGATAAGAATGGTTACCACAAACAATCGGGTTTTAAGGCAACTTATTCCCATTTTATTACTTTTAGTGAATCTCGTTATGATTTGAATTTATTATCCTTTGGTATTAGTGCTGGTTTTGATCGTACTTCATTAGATGAGACAGAATTTGGTGGGATTTATGATCCAAATATTAACGGTACCATGGTTACAAAAAGTACTAATTTCTTAGTGGATGTTGGAGCAGCTTACAATTATGAAGATTTTTTTGCCATGCTTACTATTCAAAATTTAGTTAATTCTAAGAATAAGCTTTATAGTGATGCGCAAGAAAATAATTTTAGAAAGTATCTACTTGGACTTGGATATGGCTTTGGTAACACTAAGTATGGTACAGGTTGGATTTACGAGCCCTCAACTTTAGTTCAGTATACCGAGGAGTTAGAACAATGGACAGTAGATGTTAATATGAAGGTATATCGACAAATGGAGTTTGGAAGAATTTACGCAGGTCTATCTTATCGTAATTACGCCGATGGCGCCCAATATATCACCCAAGGTAAAGTACAAACCCAACGCATGCAGTATATCGCTCCTTTAATCGGTGGGAATTTCAAAAACTTTTCTTTTTCTTATTCTTATGTAGAAAGTTTAGGAGATATAAAAATTTCTAATTCAGGAACACATATTTTTAGTTTAGGGATTAATTTGTTCGAGAAAAGAAGTTCATTAGATTGTAATTGTCCACATGTACAGGACTAAAAAATAAAAATATGTCCGATATTTATGGCCATTATTAATTTAAACCAAGTATGATTATAGATTTAAAAGGAAAGTCTCCTGAGATACCACAAGATTGTTTTATAGCCCCAAATGCAACCATTATAGGACAGGCTATTTTAGGGAGTCAATGTAGCGTATGGTTTAACGCTGTTATACGTGCTGATGTTAATTCAATTACTATTGGAGATAAGGTTAATATCCAAGATGGAGCTATTATACACTGTACTTATTTGAAGCACCCTACTGTAATAGGTAATAATGTATCTATAGGGCATGGAGCTATGGTTCATGGCTGTCATATTCATGATAATGTTTTAATTGGTATGGGAGCAATTGTAATGGATAATTGCGTAGTGCACAGCAATACTATAATAGCTGCAGGTGCTGTTGTTACCCAAAATACAATAGTAGAATCTGGCGCGATTTATGCCGGTGTTCCTGCCAAAAAAGTTAAAGATATTAGTGCTTCAGATTTTCAGGGTGAAATAGAGCGTATTGCAAATAATTATATTCTTTATTCTTCTTGGTATACCGATTTGGATAAATCTAGTAAGTAATTTTAAAATTATGTTTTGCTGAGAAAACAAGCCTGGTTTTTATATGTAGTAAAAGCCAGGCTTGTTATTTAAAAATCTTTGTAAGAAATATTAACTGGTTCCTTTACAAAGCTTTTTAGGATACTTGGATCTACATTAGTGTACAAATAATGCTGGGGTAAGTCAGCAGAATTTTGCAACAGATTTAATTGTTCTAATATTCTTTTTGTTTGTTTAGCTACAGCTAGTCCAGAATCAATTATTTGTATGTGTTGAGGTATTACTTTTTGTATGTAAGGTTTTAAATAAGGGTAATGGGTACATCCTAATACTAAAGTATCTATTCCTTTATCTACCATTGGTAGTAAGTATTTTTTTAGTAGCACAAGCATATAAGGAGAGTCAATTTGGCCACTTTCTATTAAAGTGACTAGTTCATAACCTATTTGCTCTATTATCTCAACATCTGGGTACTTCTTTATAGTACTGGCAAATAAATCGCTAGAAATGGTTCCTTTGGTGGCTAAGACACCAATCTTATGTGTTTTTGTAAGTAGGGTAGCTGGTTTGATGGCTGGTTCTATGCCAATGATAGGAATAGTATAGTTTTTTCGAATTTCTTCTATTGCATTAGTTGTTGCGGTATTGCAAGCTATCACGATTAGTTTTGAATTTCTCTTGATTAGAAAATCAATATTCTTAAAGCAAAGATCAGTAATAGCTTGTTTTGATTTAATGCCATAGGGAGCATTTTTTTGGTCCGCTAGAAAAATAGTATTTTCCTTTGGTAAAAGAGTAATTACCTCTCTCCAGATAGTAGAGCCTCCTATACCTGAATCAAATAAACCTATGGGATTTGTATTTTGCATAAGCAAATATAAAAAAAAATCCACTCTAATGTTAGAGTGGATTTTTTATATTAGTTAAGGCAATAATTAGTTTACTCCTAATTCTTTTTTAACTGCTGCTAGTAAATTGTCTCCATCAGCAAGTAAAACACCTGATCCTAGTGAAGAGTCTAATACATAGTTAAAACCTTGTGCTTTTCCAACTTTTTGGATTGCAGCTAAAGTTTTCTCTAAAATTGGTTGAGATAACTCGTATTGTTTTTGCTGTAAATCTTGTTCAGCTGTTGTGCGGAATTGTTGAATTCTTTGTTGTAAGTTTTCAATTTCTAATGCACGTTCTTCATTAGTAGCATCTCCTACAGTAGCTGCTTCGTTTTGGTATTTTTGGATCTTAGTTTGGTACTCAGTCATCATTGTAGTGAAGTTCTTATCGTAATCCTCTCCAAGTTTTTTTAATTGTGCTTCTGCAGTTTTCATAGCAGGTAATTCACTCATTAAAACTTGCACGTCAATGTGAGCTACTTTTGATTGTGCCATCACAGCTGTAGTACCTACGCCGAAAAACATCACAGCTGCAATTAATAACGATTTCATTTTTTTCATTGTTACTCGATTTTTTGATTTGATTTATCTATTTATTTTTATTCTGAGCTTCTCTTGCCTGTTGATCTTTTTTTAATTGATCTTTTTTGTCTTGAATTTCTTTGGCAATTCTCTCTTTTCTTTCTTGTTGTTCAAGTAGAGCCTTTTCTCTTCTTTGTTGAGCCTGCTCTCTTACTTGCTGTATTTCTTGGTTTCGCCTTTCAATGGCCTTTTCTCTATTAATCTTAGCTTGTTCTTGTTTTTTCTCCAAGTCCAATCTTCTTTGTTCTCGAAGAGCTTCAATATCTAAAGTAGTTTTGTTTGCTTGACGGGCTTGATTGAGTTCAATTCGCTTTTGTTTCTCTTGTTCAAGAAGCAAATCTCTTTGTTGTTTCTGCTCTTGAATTTCTTGTTTCTGCTGCTCGATTAGAAGTTTTCTTTCTTCTAAAGCATCCATTTTAGCTTGTTGATTTTTCAATCTTTGTTCTTGCATTTCTGCTTGTCTTTGCTCGTAGAGTTTCTGCTGTTGTGCAATTTTCTCTAGTCTAGCTTTTTCTTGAGCTTCTACTTTAGCTTGTCTTTGCCTTTGAGCTTCTTCTTTTTTGGCTATTGCAGCTTGTTCTTTTAAATACTGCGGGTCATTTTCTTTTTGCGCTAAGCGCTCTTTTTCTTGTTGACGAAGCAATCTATCGGCTTCGGCTTTTCGTCTTTGTTGCTCCTCTCGACGTGATTGTCTAAGAGACATTTGATCTTCTTGTTTTTCCTCTTCTTCTAGTGCAGCAACTTGCTTTTTAGTCATGTTCTGTTTTCTTCGAGCACTATTGAGTCTTTTAAGAACTAATTCACTAATGTCGTGTCTAGCGCTGGCAAGAACCATTGTGGATTCGGTGTTTTTATCTAGAACATAATCAAACTTCCTAGCTTGAGCAATATCTTCAACAACAGAGAAAACTTGATCTTGAATCGGTTTTGAAAGCATCACCTTTTGAGTAATTAAATCTCCTTTGGTTCCAAATCTTTTCTGTTGATACTCGTATAACTCTTGTTCTAAGATAGCAATTTCTTGCTCTTTTTCTTCTATTAACTCTCTTGTTAGCAGAATTCTTTCATTAGCTAAGGCTTGTTTAAGAGCTGTGATTTCGGATTGGCTTTTATCTGCTTGAGCTTTCCAATCTTCAGCTCTTTTATCAATCGCTGCTGTAGCTTCTATATATTCAGGTGTCTTGCTTAAGATATATTCCATATCAATAAAAGCTACCCTAGCACTACCTCCTTGTGCATTAGCACTAAAGAAAGATAATGTAAATATACAAATTATAGAAGCTAAAACAACTCTCATTATATCGATTTTAAGTATAAATTACATTAAAACGACTGCCCAAGTATAAAGTGGGTCTGCCAACCGCTCTTTTGAGTACTTCCTGGTACTGGATCAAATCCATATCCAAAGTCGATACCTAGAAGTCCAAACATAGGCATAAAGACACGTACTCCAAAACCAGCTGAACGTTTTAATTCAAACGGTTGATAGTTTTTAAAAGTATCGTAAGCATTACCTGCTTCTGCAAAGGATAGTATATATACCGATGCACTAGGTTTTAACGTAATAGGGTATCTTAACTCTAAAGTAAATTTATTGTATACTGTACCTCCAATTTGTTCTCCTCTAGAGTTTATTGGTGTAAGGGTTTGATTTTGGTATCCTCTTAATTGAATTACCTCACGTCCATCTAATGAGAAGTTAGCCAGACCGTCTCCTCCTAAATAGAATCTTTCAAAAGGAACAAGACCTCTGTGTTTGTTATAAGCACCCATATAACCAAATTCACCTAGTGTTCTCAAGACTAGTTTTCCAGCAACAGTTGTATACCAGTCTGCTTTGAATTTAAGTTTGTAGTACTCTAACCAATTAAAACGTTCTTGATCTATTTTACCTTGGTCTGGTGCAGCATCTTGCCAATTAGCAACCGCTTGTCCTTTATCGTTGATGTATTGTCCTTGCACAAGTGGTAAGCCAGTTGAAGGGTCAATCATTCCGCTTGTTGCTTGTAATTTGTATTTTTTCTCATTATGTAAATTTTCATAATTTACATTGTTAAATAAAGAGTATGGTGGAGTAAATTTACCACTAACACTAAAGAAAGAACCAAAAGTTGGGAAGATCGGGTCAAAACCACGGTTATCACGTCTTAATTCAATTTGATACGATAAGTTTTTAGAGTCTCCATCCCCAAAGGTGAATAAACCAGTGTTATAGTTTTTCATATCGTAGTATTGGAAGCTCAAAGTGTGTGATAATTCAAAGTAATCATCAGGCACATTTAAACGTTTAGCAAGACCGAAGGATAAAGTTGTAATGTTAAAACCTCTACTTCTATCTGTTGTACGTGTATAGTAATCGTACATGTTTTGCTGGCTATATGCTACTGTACCAAAGAAACTAACTGGTTTTCTACCTCCAAACCACGGTTCTGTGAAACTTAAACTATAGGTTTGGTAGTAACTACTTCCTTGTAAACGCAAGGCCAAAGACTGTCCATCTCCCATAGGGAATGGTTTGTAGGCGTCTTTGTTAAATATATTTCTCAAAGAGAAGTTATTAAAGGAAAGCCCTAGGGTTCCAATAAAACCTCCTCCTCCATAACCACCTTGTAATTCTACTTGGCTGGATCCTTTCTCTACTACTTGCCAGTCTATGTCTACGGTTCCTGCATTTGGATCTGCATTTAAGATATCCGGTACAATTGCTTGTGCATCAAAAATTTGTAGCTGACCTAAACGACGCATTGTTTCCATTACCTGGGCCTTGCTCCAGGTATCCCCAGGTCTTGTGCGTAGTTCACGATGAATAACACGGTCATTGGTGTTTTGGTTACCACTTACGGTAATATTGTTGAATTTTGCAATAGGTCCTTCAATAACTCTAATTTCAAAGTCAATAGTGTCGTTTGCCGTTTTTACTTCAATAGGTTGAATATTCGAGAATAGATAACCATTATTTTGGTAAAGGTTGGTAAGGTCATTACCATCAGGATTTTTTTGATCTTGGATTCTTTGATCTAAAAGAACACCATTGTATACATCTCCTTTTTCTAGACCTAAAATTCTATTCAAATAAGAATTATTATATACTGTGTTTCCTATAAAGCGAATGTCTCCAAAATAGTATTTATTTCCCTCTTGTATATCAATGTCAATTGCAACTCTATTTGTCAAGGGATCATAAGCTGTTGTATCGGCTATAACACGAGCGTCTCGGTATCCATTTTCTTTGTATTTTTCAACGATAGCCTCTAAATCTTCTTCGTATTTATTAGCAATAAATTTTGAGGGCTTAAATAGACGTAACGGATTCCAAGGACTGCGAACTTTAGTTTCCTTCATTGCTTTTTTAAGGCTCTTATCACTAAGATGTTCGTTTCCATTGAAATTAATATCAGATACACGAACTTTCTTTCCTTTGTCAATACCAACAATTAAATCAACTTTTCTTCCAGTGGAATCTGTAGGAATAGTTTGTAGAGTTACTTTAGTATTATAGAAACCGTCTTTTTTATATTTGTTTAATAAAAAGTACTTGGTTGTAGATAGAAAGTTCTCATTTACGATTTGTCCTTTAGTTAACTTGGCTTCTTTAATGAGTGATTCTGATTTCGTCTTCTTATATCCTTTTATTTCAATATTATCTAAACGAGGTAGTTCATTTAAAGTAAGCTCTAAATTAATGGTATCATTAACTACAGATGTTTCATATATATTGATATCTGTAAAGAAATTTAGGTTCCATAGTTTTTTCAGAGCATCTGAAATTTCTTCACCAGGTACTGCTATTTGTTGTCCTTTGTTAAGGCCAGTAAAAGTTATAACGGTTTGAGGGTTATAATTGAATTTTCCACTTACTTTGATATCGCCTATAGTATAAATCTTGGGAGATTCGAAAGAGGGAATGTTTATACTGTCTTGTGCTTTTGTCTGGGTGCAGAAGAATCCTGCGGCTAACAGTGCAAAAAGAGAGGTACCTTTTTGAAACATTATTTACGTTTTTTATTAGAGTTGTTCACTAGTTTTTCCAAATCTTCTTTCCCTGTTTTGGTAGGTTAGAAGGGCCTTATAAAATTCTTGTTCACTAAAGTCTGGCCATAGTACTTCAGCGAAATATAGCTCTGCATAAGCAATTTGCCATAGCATAAAGTTACTGATTCTCTGCTCACCACTTGTCCTTATTAATAGGTCTACATCGGGTAAGTCATGCGTGTAAAGATGCTCATTAATAATCGATTCATCAATATCGCTTGGCGAAATTAAGTTATTTTTAACTTTATCTGAAATATTTTTTACTACATCAATCAATTCGTTGCGAGAACCGTAACTAAGTGCCAATGTAAGTGTTAATCCTGTGTTAGATTTAGTGGCTTCCATTACCTGTTCTAAGTTCTTCTTTACTTTAGGTGGTAATAGATCCAAATTTCCCATTGCAGTTAAAACTACATTGTTATCTATAAAAGTTTTAAGCTCCTTTTTTAGGGCTCTTACCATAAGGTCCATTAGCATTTCTACCTCAAATTTTGGACGAGACCAATTCTCAGAAGAGAAAGCATATAAAGTTAGGTATGGGATGTTTAAGTCTATACAAGTTTTAATACTAGAGCGAACGGATTTAACTCCGTTTTCGTGACCTATTGTACGTAAAAAACCGTGTTTCTTAGCCCATCTACCATTGCCGTCCATAATGATAGCAATGTGTTGGGGTAGTTTGTTTAAGTCTATTTGTTCTTTTAAATTCATTTAATCTGCGCAATAACATGGATTTTGCCCAAAGGTATAGCTTAAGGTTATACCAGAGAAGAAAAACCAATCGTTTCGGTTTTTTCCAAAACTATAGGGTTGTGTATTTTCTTTGCTTGGGTGGCTTCCATCTAAATTATTTGTAAAAGTATAGTTGGCAGCTACTTCAGCGTTTATATTCAATGATGGAGTTAGTCTAAACTTAATGCCTAGTGCAAAGGGCACTGCAACTGAGTTTTTCTTGCCTCCTTTAATTAAGTCAACTCTATTTGAGGAAAAGATATCATCCTGCGCTTCATCAGGTCTATAATATAGGTCCGTGTAGCGAATAGCTGAAATACCTAAATACATGTATGGAGTTAATCCGAATTGCTCTTGATGCAAATCAAACTCAAAGAAGTTAAATTCTATACCTAATGCCAATTGTTCAATGGTATTATTGAAGTTTAATCCTCTTTGTTTTCTAGACCCCATATCTGATCTAGCGTCATCTCCACTTATTTTTGTTTGTGTATAACTCAAACGATAAGAGTGTCTGGGACTTTTATTTAATCTATAGAATATTGAAAATCCTGGATCCTTAGGATTTATAAATTGTGTAGATCCTACATCTCCAACGTAGTTTCCCGCCCCTAGGCCGACTCCTACTTCATGGATTTGGCCGTAGGCCAATGTAGTTCCTAAGAGTAGCATAAGAGACAGTAGGATTTTGTTCATTCTGTTAAATTAATTTACAAATATAGTAATATAGACAAATAATAACGTAATTATTTTTAGGCAAATACAATAGAATAATCTACTTATAACTCAAAGTAAGGTAATTTATTATTAAAAAGCTTTCATTTGCTTGTTTAGTTTCTTTTATCTTCTCCCCATAATAATTTGGTTCGAAGAGTTCTAATAAAGCTCTGTGATGGGAATTCAACTAGATCAATTGTAAAAGCAGCTTTAGAAATAGTTAGTTCAGTTTGATTATCAATAGCCTTGGTGGTAGTATCTAAAGAAACTAAAAATTGACTCTCTCTACTACTTACTTTAAGGCGTATATTTAGATTATCAGGAATAACCAGCGGTCGTACATTTAAGTTATGTGGTGCAAGAGGTGTAATTACAAAACAATTCGTTGTTGGTTCTATAATTGGTCCCCCGCAACTCAGAGAATAACCCGTAGAGCCCGAAGGAGTGGATATAATTAGTCCATCTGCCCAATAGGTAGCTAAATACTCTTGGTCCAAGTAAGTCTCAACGGTAATCATTGAAGTGGTATTCTTTCTAGAAACTGTTACCTCGTTTAAGGCATATTGTATATCGAAGTCATTATTCTCGGAAGGGTTGCACTGTAGAGATAACAATGTTCTCTTTGATAAAGTGTAGTTGTTTTTAAAAATGTCTGGTAAGAGAGTCTCAATTTCGTCTTGTTGTACATTGGCTAAAAAACCTAATCGGCCTGCATTGATTCCAATAATTGGGATATTCATACTTTTTATAAAGTTAGCAGCCCTTAGCATCGTACCATCTCCACCTACGCTAATGAAAAAGTCTACATCATCTTTCAAAGCAGAATCTGCTCCAAAAGTATTGTAAGACTTGGATAAAATATTGTTTTGTTTTAGTAGATCATAAAAATGGTCTTCAAATATAATTTCTACTTCATATTCTTTGAAAACATTTAAAAGCCTAAGGATGATATTTTGTACTATTGGCTTGCTAGTTTGTCCGAAAATTGCAATCTTCATTATTATATGTTTAGATATTTATTGATATATTGGGAACGCTGTTCTAAGTCATTTAGATAGGTGTCTTCTTGGTGGTGGGTTAATATTTGGTAACCATGACGTCTAAGGTCATCTAAGATAATTTTTGTATTATGATTGTTTTTCTTAATTAAGATATGAACTTGACCTTGGATACTTTGTAATAAAATAACACCAAAAAGCTTGGCGTTATTACTTTCTACGATTTGACTCACAACAGATAGACTATAATGCTGTTCAAGGTGACTTACTATTATAGAAGTGCTTGGTTGATTCAAAAATAATGTACTTGGCCAGATGTCAAGTAAAGTTTCTTTACATATTACACCTATTAGCTGTTTTTTGGAGTTTATTACAGGTAAGACGTTAGTGTCGTGATTAGTGAAAATATCGTATATTTCAAAAATGTTGAGTTTATTGTCTTGTTCTAAAAAAAAATGTTCTAAGTCATAGATGATTTCTTCTACTGCTTTTTGTTTGTCTTGATCTAAAAGATCTTCAGTAGACAGACTCCCTAGAAAGTGTTTCTCAGAGTCACATATGGGAATATGAGTAAGAGATTTTTTTCGTAAAAATACCATGCACTCCTCAATACTACTGGTAGTAGTGAAAAAAGGAATCTTGAGAATTAGATCTGTTTTAAATTGGAACATTTTACCTGGTTTATAATCTACTGCAAAATAATCAAAAATTAATCAATTAAGGTTGATTATACTTTGTATTTTTGTATTTAAATTTTTTTTAAATATGACTAAATTATCTGTTAATATTAATAAAATTGCTACCCTTAGAAATTCTAGAGGGGGAAATGTGCCTGATTTATTACAAGTAGCTCGTGATGTTCAAAAATTCGGAGCCCAAGGAGTTACTATTCACCCAAGACCAGATGAGCGTCATATTCGTTATCAGGATGCTAGGGATTTGGTATCGGTAGTACATACAGAATTTAATATTGAAGGAAATCCAATGGATAACTTTTTAAATTTAGTATATGAGTGTCAACCTACCCAAGTTACTTTGGTTCCAGATGCAGTGGATCAATTAACAAGTAATGCCGGGTGGGATACTATAAAGAATAAAGCTTTCTTAAGTGAGGTAATCCAAGAATGCAAGCAAAAAGGTATTCGCACATCTATTTTTGTTGACCCTATTGCTGCTATGGTAGAAGGTGCTGCTATAGTGGGAGCCGATCGTATTGAGTTGTATACCGAAGAGTTTGCATCACAGTATGCTTTAGGTAATTTAAAAGCAATCAAGCCTTATAGTGATTGTGCTTTTTTAGCTGAACAATTGGGATTAGGAGTCAATGCAGGACATGATTTAAGTTTAGATAATATTGCTTTTTTTAAACAAAACATTCCTAATTTGCTTGAGGTTTCCATTGGGCATGCTTTAATAGCAGAGTCCTTGTATCTAGGTTTGGAGAATGTTGTTAATATGTATATTAGAAAATTACAATAATGCAAGAAATATTATATTCGAATATTCAAGGAAATGGAGGTATTCCCTTTATAGTAATGCACGGCTATTTAGGTATGAGTGATAATTGGAAAGGTTTTGCTAGAAATCTAAGTGAAATTGGATACGAAGTACATCTTTTAGATCTTCGTAATCATGGCAGAAGCTTTCATTCTTCACAATGGTCTTATGAGTATATGGTACAAGATGTTGTTAGGTATATGGATTATCACGGTATTTGTGATGCTGTGGTTTTAGGTCATTCTATGGGTGGAAAAGTTGCTATGAATCTAGCCACTATGTTTCCTTCTAGGGTGGATAAATTAATTGTAGCAGATATTGCTCCTAAGTTTTATCCAGCTCACCATCAGGAAATTTTTGAAGCGTTAAATAAAGTTGATTTCTCTGTTAAGCCAAGTAGATCTGAGGTGGATGAAATTATATCGAGATATATCAAAGATGTTTCTACTAAAATGTTTTTACTAAAAAGCTTGTATTGGGTAGAGCCAGAACAGTTAGGTTTTCGTTTTAATTTAGATGTGTTTAATGATAATCCTGATGTTGTAGGGGTAGGTTTAGATAAAGATTCAGTTTATCAAGGTGACTCTCTTTTTATCAGAGGTGGTGCTTCTGATTATATTAAAGAGGAAGATTTTGAAGATATTATACTACATTTTCCTTTAGCTAAGGTTTTGACCATACAAGGAGCTGGTCATTGGCTGCATGCGCAGGAACCGGAAATATTCTTGGACTATGTAAAGGACTTTATAAAAAATTAATATTGTATTGATAATAGAGAGAGATACTCTGTATATGTTTTTTTTATAAGTAAAAAAT
>CANROJ010000003.1 GCA_947632215.1 uncultured Flavobacterium sp.
AAAGTGCACTTTTCTGGGGCATGTTCTATTTTATTGGTTAACTAAAGTATATAATGCAAAACTCCCTAGCCAATGACTACCCATATAGTCATCTTCACTAATGTTTGCAAATGCACTGTGAAAAGATTCCCTTGCAATAGATCTCAAATTTGCCGCAACTCCAGGTGTTTTCTTGGCTATAGCTTCCAAACAAGTGGCGCGAGAAAAATTAAGCCCATCTAAATGAACTAAGTGTCCATCTGTTCGATCGCTTACTTTAGCAACCTGTATTGAAAAATCAGGATTATAGATTTCGGGTAAAAAATTACTTAGCCAACCCTGAAACTCAGGCTCAGAAAGGACCTCACTCATCAACTTAGCTTCTTGTAAACAAGGAGATAAAAAATCATGTCCACTTGGTTCAAAGGATAAGTTACATCCTTTATCTTGTAAATACAACCTCTTAGAAGTCTCAACTAGGAGTTCTTCGAAATCTCTTAGCTCCATTTTTCGGGCGTAATCTAATGCCATAGATAAACCAAAGGCAGTGTTATCGTGAGTACCTGTTCGTATGGGGTAATTTAATTTAGGCAAATACTCCATATATCGCTCTACAAAAACATCTGCTAAAGGCTCGAGAATAATGCTCCATCTCTTTGCATCTTGATCTTTCCAAAAAGAAAGACTTTTATGAAGTTCTAAAAACCATGCCCAACCATAGGTACGTTCAAAGTTTCTATTATAAGGCTGCTGAAAAAACTCCAATTCTACAGCTAAATTTTCCTGAGTTATTAACTTATTTAAACGCTCTCTTATCAGTCCTTGACTATCAATTTGAGGAAATCTTTGTAAAATAGTTACGATTGACCAAAAACCATGTACAGAGGAATGCCAGTCAAAGCATCCATAAAAAATTGGACGAAGCTCAATAGGTGATTTTAAATCAGCATTGCTATCCAACACTTGGCCAAGTTTATTGGGATATTCTAATTCTATACATCCTAAGGGTAAGTCAATAATCTTTTGAGCACTCTGTAAGCTTAGTTCTAGGGGATTTTCATGTTCAAAACTATCGTTTTCTCTGGTACCCTGACTAGATTGTGTTTGACATCCATAAAAAATACTAGAAAAAACAATTAATATAAATAGATTCTTATTCATCAGAAATAAAGATTAGTTAATATCCACTAAAAGTACATAATTCCTTTCTATAAAACTCGAGATTTACAACATTGAGCTATTAACATTTCATACCAACCCATAAAGAAATAACCACTAACTAGCTTAAACTTATAAAAAAATAGCTGGTTCTTTTGATTTCACTTTAACAAAAACTATTTTTGAATTATCTATCTCAATTAAAATTTATACTCTTATGAAAAAAACCACCTTACTCCTACTTATATTACTTAGTGTTTTTTTCACAAACTGTACTAATCACCCTCTTACCGAACAACAGGCTTATGAAGCTGTAGAACACTATTTAGAGCATAACCCTGTATACGAATCTGCAGGTTTTATCATGGGAAAAATGCTTTTAAGAAAGTCAAAAGATCAAGCCTTAATAAAGACCTACTTAGACTTACAACAGCAAGGTTATATGACTATATCACATCAAGATAACCATAAAAAGCGGTTGGCCACAGATACGATCTGGACAGCCAATCTAACTTTAACCTCAAAAGCTGACCCTTATGTAGTCAAATTAAGAAACGATCGTTTTTTAATAAAAACTATTTTATATAAAGTAACTAAAGACAGCGATCTTCAAATTATTAATAAAAATAAAAGAACTGCAACAATCTCGATACTACTATTTAAAGAAAAAAGTCCTTTTTATAACTTTAAATTAGAAAAGCCTTCTCGTGATATATACATAGAAAAAAAATACAAACTAAGATTCAATACACAACAGACCTGGGAGGTGATTCCTTAAACTAATTAATTATCAATGCCTTTAACAAAATATTACTAGAAGAAAGTATTTGAATAGCATTATATATCTTTTTCTTTACTACTTAAATAGGTACCTTTGAGCTTCTAATTTTTTTACAAAAAAATGCACAGAATTATATGAAGATCTCTCTTATTTACATTAAATCCTTTTAATCTCACCTAATTATGTCTCTACCTTCTTATACACATAAAGCACTAATGCTTATAGCCATAGCGGCCTTGAGTTCTTGTCAAGAAAAACCTACTACTGACCAAAACAAAAGGACAAAGAATTCTAATTCTAAAAGTGTAAGTATACCAATGCATGGAACAAAGCAAAACAGTTCATCTTCCACCAATCAAAGCTTTAAAGAGCAACAACAACAAATAAAAGAAGCCTTTAACAATAGTCAAGATACTGTAGAAACAAAGCAAACATTACAACAGTAAACAAATCCTTTACTAAAAAGAACTTTTCAAGGCTAATACTTATCTTATTATTTGCTGCCAGAAAAAGGCGTTTTAAAATAAAGTAATAGTATTCCAACAGATATGCTTATTTTTGCATAAATATTGAAATCTTTTTTTGAAAAACCTCAATTGATTTATGATACAAGATCCTAAAAGATACACACTAACGGCTGCCTTACCTTACACAAATGGTCCTATTCACATTGGACACTTAGCAGGGGTATATGTACCAGCTGATATATATGCACGTTTCTTACGTCTTCAAAATAAAGACGTAGCTTTTATATGTGGAAGTGACGAACATGGAGTTGCCATTTCTATGAAAGCTAAAAAAGAAGGAATTACACCACAACAAGTGATAGATAAATACAATGGAATTATTAAACAATCTTTTGTAGATTTTGGTATTTCTTTTGATAACTACTCACGTACTTCCTCTTCTATACATCATCAAACAGCATCTGAATTCTTCACTAAACTGTATAGTGATAATAAATTTATTGAAGAAGTAACTGAACAACTATACGACAAAGAAGCTCAACAGTTCTTAGCTGATCGCTTTGTAATTGGTACATGTCCAAAATGTGGTAATGAAGAAGCTTATGGAGACCAATGTGAAAAATGTGGTACCTCTTTAAATGCGACTGATTTGATTAATCCCAAATCAACGATAAGCGGTTCAGAACCAATTCTAAAATCAACTAAACACTGGTTTTTGCCTTTAGATCAATATGATGCTTTCATACGTGAATGGATTTTAGAAGGACACAAAAACGATTGGAAAACTAATGTATACGGTCAAGTAAAATCTTGGATAGAAGATGGATTAAAACCCAGAGCTGTAACTAGAGACTTAGACTGGGGAATACCAGTTCCTGTAGAAGGAGCTGATGGTAAAGTTTTGTATGTATGGTTTGATGCACCTATTGGATATATCTCTTCTACTAAAGAGTGGGCTCAAAACAAAGGAATTGATTGGGAACCATATTGGAAAGATAAAGACACTAAATTAGTTCACTTTATTGGTAAAGATAATATAGTATTCCACTGTGTTATATTCCCTGCAATGTTAAAAGCAGAAGGAAGCTATATTTTACCAGATAACGTACCTGCAAATGAGTTCTTGAATTTAGAAGGAAATAAACTTTCCACATCTAAAAATTGGGCTGTATGGTTACACGAATACTTAGTAGACTTCCCAGGTCAACAAGATGTCCTAAGATATGCTTTAACCGCAAATGCACCAGAGACAAAGGATAATGACTTTACTTGGAAAGATTTTCAAGCCAGAAACAACAACGAATTAGTAGCTGTATTTGGAAACTTTATCAATAGAGTAGTTGTTTTAACAAATAAATATTACCAAGGAATTGTTCCTCACCCTGCATCTTTAACACAAGTAGATATTGACACTCTGACAGAACTAAGAGCGTACCCAGCTGTAATTGAAAGTTCAATTCAAAGATACAGGTTCCGTGAAGCACAAATGGAGATGATGAATGTGGCTCGTTTAGGAAACAAATATCTAGCAGACGAAGAGCCATGGAAAATAATAAAAGAAAATCCAGAAAGAGTACAAACTCAAATGTATGTTGCCCTACAAATTGCAGCTGCATTAAGTGCACTTTGTGAGCCTTTCTTGCCCTTTACAGCAGCAAAATTAAAAAGCATCTTAAATATAGAGAATACTATTAGTTGGAATAATGTTGCATCGGATAAAGCTTTACTTGCGCCAGAACACACCATTGGACAACCAGAATTATTATTTGCTAAAATAGAAGACGAAGCAATTGAAAAACAATTACAACGTCTAGAGGATTCTAAAAAAGCTAATATTGCTGCCTTAAAACAAACCGAACCTCAAAAAGAACAAACAACTTTTGATGATTTCACAAAGCTCGACCTACGTGTAGGAACAATTCTAGAAGCAGAAAAAATGCCTAAAGCAAACAAACTTCTAGTTTTAAAAGTAGACACAGGTTTAGATGTAAGAACAATAGTATCTGGAATTGCAGAGCATTTTACACCAGAACAAGTCATTGGTAAAAAAGTAACTGTTCTAACAAACTTAGCTCCTAGAAAACTAAGAGGTATAGAAAGTGAAGGAATGATCTTAATGACAGAAGATAAAGACGGAAAACTAGTTTTCGTAAATCCTGACAAGGATAACGTAGATAACGGTTCCACTATCAATTAATATAATAAGGCCATCCTAAAAGGTGGCCTTATTTACTTTATATAATCACTTGCGTTATTAAGTATATCTAAATCCGCAGCATCTAAGGTTAATTCCGTAGACTTGATAATACTTTCTAAGTGTGTCTTACTTGTTGCACTAACAATGGCAGTCGAAATACATTCTCTAGTAAATTGCCAAGCCACAGCAATTTCTGCCTGGTTAACCTTATGTTTGTTAGCCACCTGAGATAAAGCGCTTAATATATCCCTACCCCTAGTTGTAAAATAGTCTTTTAGCATTTCTTCACGCTTGACACCCTTAATTTGGGCTAGCTCAGTATACTTACCACTTAAAAAACCACTTGCAAGAGCAAAATAACTCATTACAGCCATGTTTTGTTCCTTAGCCATACTTTGATACTGTGTCTCAAACTTAATCCTGTCATAAAGATTATAAAGAGGCTGCAGCACGCTATAAGAATACCATCCATGAGCATAAGACAACTCATTGGCTGAGACTACTCTTTGCGCACTAAAATTTGAAGCCCCTAGATAACGAACTTTACCCTGTACAACACAATCGTTAAATGCATGCATAGTTAATTCTTGCTTACAACCAAGATCATCATGATGAGCAAAGTAAAGATCTATATAATCGGTGTTTAGACGCTTTAAAGAGGCTTCCAAATTGGTGCGAATATCTTGTGGAGTTAAACCTCTTTCCATTCCTTTAAAAGCACCCCCAACCTTAGTAGACAAAAGAACTTTATCTCTTTTGTTCGATTGTTTCAACCATTTTCCAATAATCCTTTCAGACTCCCCTCCACTATTTCCTTGACCCCAATGTGAATAATTATTTGCTGTATCTATAAAGTTCAGTCCCTTATCATAAAGCAAATCTAACATGTATAGCGACTCACGTTCATCTAGAGTCCATCCAAATACATTTGCACCGAAACACACCTTCGGAACCATTAAATCCGTTGTACCTAATTTATAATAGTGCATTACAGTAAGCTTTTAGAATTACCTATAAAGATACATCTAAAGGATTATTAGAAAAATAAAAAAGCGGCAATCTTAAAGATTACCGCTTTTAAATATATATTATACTCTTTTATTAGAAGTTATAACGTAAAGAAAGATTCCATGTTCTACCTACTCCGAACATTACTTCGTTTCTTACATCGATACCTTTCCAAGTTGTAGATGTCTCAGTAGTCTCGATATTTGTACGAGCTGTTGAAATGTAAGTCGTGTCAAACACGTTATTAACGTTAACTCTCATTACAAGAGAATTTGCCTTATCTCTTCCTACAGGTAAACGGTAAGAAGCACCAGCATCAACTAAGTTAAATGCAGGTAATTTCATAGATCCTGCTTTTCCTCTATCTGAAGCTCCATCAACGTTTAAAGTACCGTAGTAATTATCGTTATATCTCCAGTTAGCATCAACTTTAAATCCTTGCGTAATTTCGTAGTTAGCACCTAAATTTACGATTAATTGTGGAGCACCACCAACTTTAGCACCTTTAATGTATAAAGTTTTAGTTTCTAATTCTCCATTTTGATTATAGATAGGAGTATTATCATCCTCGTTGTAATAAGTACCAGTTACGTCAGAATCATATTTCCAATCTCCCCAAGAGAAAGATCCAGTAATATTTAATCTATCAAGTGCGTTATAAACGAAATCCATTTCCACACCAGAGTGAACTTGCTCAACACCAACAAGAGTTGCGTACCCGTTAACAGTAGTACCCGCATTATCAAATCTTCCAGTAGCACGTACCACTCTATCTTTCCAAGAAGTTCTGTATAAGTTAACGTTAGCTCTTAATCTTTCAGCTCTTAACCCATAACCTAATTCAAGTCCGAAAACCTTCTCATTAGTTAAGCTAGGATTTACCGTGTTAGTATTGTTTAAATAAACTCCATTATTCATAAATGGCTGACGAGAGAAATATCCAGAGTTAACAAATACATTATGAATATCATTAATATTATAGTTAATTCCTCCTTTTATACTTCCTCCAGAAATACTTTTCCAGTTAGTTTTATATTCAGCAGCTCCTTCTGCAGTTGAACGATCGTAGTTAAAGTAATCAACTCTTTGCATCCACTGATTAGAGATAGATCCTTGAGCAAACACAGATAATCCTTCATTAGAATATTCTACTTGTCCAAAACCTCCTAACCATTTAACGTTACCGTCGTTGTCATATCCTACTTTTTCTCTATTATTCCATTGTGCAAATGGATTTAATGTAGCATGAGCAGGGTAAACGCTATTTACGATGTAATGTTGTCTTCCGTTATTCTTGTTATTATTAACAACATAACCTTGACCTCCCATTAAATTATCAATCGTTTGGAAGTGGTAACCTTTATAAATACGTCCATCTAAACCAAAATCAACTGTCCAGTTTTCATTTACTTTAGCGTTCATGTTAATAACTGTTCCGTACCAGTCATGTGAGTTAATAGAAGAGCGTCGAGCCCAACCACCTTCTCTAGCTTTTGTGCTATTGTTAAAAGCTGAAATATAGTATCCCTGTGGAGCACCATCAAATGGTGAGCGAGATGTGTTATGAGTATTACCCCAATCTGCAATCGTCTCTCCTCTGTTCCAAGCTGCAATATCATCAAAACGCATATGACCATTAGCATCTCTTACCTCAGTACCGTAGTCTCTGTAACCATTTGGTCCACCACCAATTGTTCCAGTTCCTCCACCACGTCCCCAAGAACCATATACTACAGCTCCTAAAGTCCATGTTTCATCGATATTAAAATCGTAGTTTAAAGAAGCAACAGGTTTGTTATAGTAGTTACTCTTAAAGTTAAAACGATCTCCGTTGTAAAATCCTGTATCAGGGTTGAAATGTTTATTAATTCCACCATTGTTCCACATTTGGTGATTTGCAATAGACACTGAAGTTGAACGTTGGTCGTGATTTTGTTTTGCACCTGTGAAAGTGAACTGGAAGTTATGACGCGTATCTTTAGATTGGTAACCTAAACCAATATAATAGTTGATAGCTTCAAATGCAGTTCCTTCAACATATCCGTCTCCTTGAGTATAACCCAATAAAACAGAAGCTGAAAGTCCATTCTCTAAAATTCCAGTATTATAAGATCCAACTGTTTTAAGGTAACCATTATTACCAGTACCTACCGAAACACTTCCTCCTGGACGTGTATCTGAAGTTCTAGTTAAAATATTAATAGTTCCTCCAACAGATGAGATTGCAATTTTAGAAGAGCCTAATCCTCTTTGTACTTGCATTGCAGTGGTAACGTCTGATAGACCTGCCCAGTTAGACCAGTACACAGCTCCACCTTCCATATCGTTAACAGGCATACCGTTAATCAATACTGCAACGTTTCTCTGATCGAATCCACGAATATTAATGTTAGAATCTCCAAAACCTCCACCGCCTTTAGATGCGTAAACTGAAGGTGTTGTGTTTAAAATTTCAGGAAACTCTTGAGAACCAAGCTTTTCTTGAATTTCTGCAGCTCTAATTGTAGAAACAGCTACAGGTGTTTGACGATCTTTTGCAACGTCTGCAACTCCCATAATAACAATATCATCTAACATATTCTCATCTGTAGATAATGTAATTGTTCCTAGGTGTGCAATCTTCTGTTCGTTTACTGTATAAGCAACCGTACGAGAATTGTAACCAACAAAAGAGATAACTACTTCTCCCTTAGGTTCAGAAACATTCAATTCAAACTCACCATCTAAGCCGGTAGAAGTTCCAATTTGTGTTCCTTTTACTAGTATTGTTGCACCAGGTAGACCTTCTTGGTACTCCCCATCAACGATGACACCAGTAACTTTGTTTTGTGAAAGTGCGAATGTCGTAGTAAAAACCATTACTGCGGTAAGCATCCAGTTCTTCAAGTTTCTCATTGTAAAAGTGTATGTGATAAATTATTTTCGATGCAAATGTACAAAAATCTCCTTTGCTAATATTATGCCAATGTTAAATTTTTAATTTAACATTGTTAGCCCCAACACAATTTTAACATTTTACCTTGCTAAAAAGTGGTTCAATAAAAACGTTGTGCTACCATCGTGTTTACCTATGCTTTTTGTACTTATTTCCTTCTGAATATTCTTTGCCAAAACCTTCCCATATTCCACGCCAAATTGGTCGAAACTATATATATTCCAAAGGATTCCTTGGACATAAGTCTTGTGTTCATATAGAGCTACTAACATCCCTAAACTCTGAGGAGTTAAAGCGTCAATCAACAGAGTATTCGAGGGTTTATTTCCTTCAAAATCTCTAAAGTATTTTAACATTTCCAGCTCATCATTTGCCACCATTTCCCCACTTTTTCCGTTGAGTAATGCCTCAGTTTGACCGAAAAAATTACTCATTAAGATGTCGTGATTCGAATTTTTTGCGTAAAACGGCTTAATAAAGCCAATAAAATCCACTGGAACAACTTTAGTTCCTTGGTGAAAAAGTTGAAAAAAGGCATGTTGAGCAGATACTCCAACTTCTCCCCAGATCAATGTTCCAGTCTGATAATTTACTGGAAAACCATCTCTATTTTTATCCTTACCATTACTTTCCATAATCATTTGCTGTAAATGGGCAGGAAACTTACTTAACAATTCGCTATAAGGTACAATTCCTTCTGTCTCGTAATTATAAAAATTATTGTACCAAATACTCAATAACCCCATTATGACAGGCATATTTTTTTCAAATGGTGCCTCTTTAAAATGTTGATCCATTGCATAAGCGCCTTTTAGCAAATCCTCAAAGTTATCAAAGCCAACTGCTAACGAAATAGACAAGCCAACGGAGCTCCATAAAGAAAAACGTCCTCCAATGTAATCCCACATTGGAAAAATATTCTCAGGTAACACTCCAAATTTAACAGCTTGCTCTATAGCAGCGCTTACCCCTACATAATGTGCTGAAAGATTTCCATTTAGACTAGCCTCTAACCAAGATTTCAACTTGTTTGCATTAGCAATGGTCTCTTGTGTAGTAAATGTTTTAGATACTATTAAAACCAAAGTAGTTGCAGGATTTAAATCCTTTAAAACCGAATAAAGGTAATCGTCGTCTATATTTGAAATATAGTGTACTCTCAAATCATTGCGATAGTTAGCCAGTGCCTCAACAATCATTTTAGGTCCTAAATCTGATCCACCAATTCCTAAATTTACTATATCGGTGAACTTCTCATTAGTACTACTGCGATATTCACCAGATAGAACAGCATTGGTAAAGGTTTTAATTTTTTGTCTTGCTTGGCAGACTCCTTCCATTACATTAACTCCATCTACATAAAGATCTGTACTTCCAGAAAAATCTCTTAAAGCAGTATGTAAAACAGCCCTATCTTCAGTAACATTAATCTTGGCGCCATTAAACAACTTGTCAATAGCATCTCTTAGCCCAACCTCATGACCAAGTTGTATTAGTAAATCAAAGGTTTCCTGAGTAATCTTATTCTTAGAATAATCCAAAAGAAAAGATTCCATTTGTAAATGAAACTTTTGAGCTCTATCGGAATCAGAGGCAAACAAATCTTGCATCTGTACGAATTCCATGTCATTAAAATGCTTGCGCAATGCACTCCAAGCACTTGTAGTGGATGGATTAATATTTTTCAACATTATCTATTTCTGAGTAAATTTAGTTTTAATAACTTCATCTAATTCCAACTTCAAAGAAGATATATGCTCTTTATAGGCTGGAATATCTTTTTTATCCATTGGATCTGAATTTGGTAAGACTTGGGACAGTGGATCTACTTGTACTCCATTCTTCCAAAATCTATAACAAACATGAGGTCCAGTGGCTAATCCTGTACTACCTACAAGTCCAATGGTCTGACCTTGATTAACATATTGACCTTTCTTTACAAGAATCTTTGACATATGTAAATACTGGGTAGAATAAGTACCATTATGTCTGATTTTCACATAATTCCCATTTCCTGCAGTATAACCTGCGCGTTCAACAACACCAGAGGCTGTAGCCATAATTGGTGTACCAGTTGGAGCGGCGTAATCCGTCCCATTATGTGCTTTCCATGTTTTTTGAACAGGATGAAAGCGCTTTTTCGTATATCTAGAAGTAATTCTAAAAAACTCTAACGGAGCCTTTAAGAACATACTTTTCATTGGTCTACCTTCCTCATCATAATATTCTGTACCTTGACTGCCAGGTCTTTGATATGGGAAAGAATACAGATCTTTTCCTCTATGGTTAAAATAGGCCGCTTCTATTTTTGATATACCTACGTATACGGTATCGTTAATATATTTCTCTTGAATAGTCACAGCAAATTTATCCTCTGGTTGTAACTTAAAAAAGTCGATAGACCACGCAAAAATCTGTGACATTCGTACAGCTAAAGCCTCTTCTGCCCCTTCTTTATTTAAACTAGCAGACAATGATCCATCTATATTTGAAGCAATGGTACGTCTTTTTAACGTAACGGGATAAGTTTTAGTGTAAGCGCGTACAGAATCGCGTAAATCTACAACTTGATAACCCGATATATTTGGATGATAAATAAATGCAGCTAGTTTATCTTGATTTTTATATTTGACCAAACTATAGGGCTTTCCTACCCTAATGTTCTTAACATTTATCGTATCATTTACTTTCTCTACAATAGAATGAATCTGGCCGGGAGTTAAATTATTTTGACTGAAAATCTTCCCTAAACTATCGCCGTTTCTAATGGTATCCTCCACAACTTCAAAATCGTTAAGACTAAATCCATATACCTCAGCTACTATCTCTGGAGAGTGATCCATGTCTATTTCTAATTCGCTAGAATTCTCTTGGGTTTGTTTTTTGCAAGAACCAATAGTTAAAGCAACTAAAAATATAATTATAATTTGTTTCAAAACTTCTCTTTTATTATTTGACTGTTATTTTATTCTCCCCAGTTTTCTTTCTCTTGGTCACTCCATAATTCAGGAAAAAATATTCTCCTTTGATATTTGGGCAACATATATTTTTTCCAATCACTACCTCCTGTAGCTTCTTTTGGTCCTTCTGGACCTTCTAAATACTTTATCGCAGCTCTGTAATGCCCTAATACCCAAGTAATATTAACTGTTTTGTCATAATGACGCATAGCTTGAATTACTTTTGGATCTTGTTTTACCTCTTGCGGCAATTCTACAAATTTCTGCCATAAATTTGTTTTTTCATAATCTTTCATCGCATTAATCAAAACTTTCTTGTATTTGTCTTCAAAAGAACTCAACATAAAAGACTTTTGATTAGTTCTACTATCCTTACCGGCATTTTGCCAATATAGGTGTTCAAAAGCCAAGTCATAAGAGCTATCGGCTTTTAGAACATCACTAAAGCGTTTATCCACCAAATTTCTCCAATTAGTAGAACCAAACTCTATTAATCGATATTGAACACTTTGAAAACCACTAGCTGGAGTTAACGTATCTCTGAACTTAAGATATTGTTCTCGATCCATTCCATCTTCCATGATGGAAAATGAGGTAGTTAACATGTCGAAATACCTGGAAATCCGCCCGAGCTTATCAATAAATAAATCAGCGGATACTTCTCCTGGTACTGCGAGCTGATCAATCTCCCACAAAACCATCTTAAAAAGCAACTCATTAATTTGATGATACCCTATAAATACCATCTCATCGGGTAATGTACTTCTTTGTTTTTGCAAAGACAGTAGTGAATCAACTTGAATATAATCCCAATAGGTTAATGGATTACTGTACAAAAGCCCTTGCATATGGGTAAGTGTATTTTGTCCTATCCCCTTAAACTTATGATCTAAATCTTGTATTATTTTTTTCTCCATCTTAGTTAGTCTGAATTACCAAATCTGAAACTAAATTTTCATATTCCACTAAATCTGCTTTTAAAGAACCAACAGCTAAACTTGCCTTAATACGTAAAGGTACTTTATTCTTATCAGCGGAAACCCAAACTGTAAGACTTTCTTTTTCTTTAAAAACTCTTCCTGCCATAACATAAGGGCGAAACTTTAAAGATTTAACTTTACCAAAGCTGGTTTTCAATATATCTTCTCCCAAGAATTCTAACTTAAAACGAAAAGTCTCTTGATCAAAAAACATATCAATTTCTATTGCGTCACCTTTTTTTAAGTGATCTAATTCGGGTTGATTACGAAGATAATAGAAAGCAGAGACAATATCTTGTACTCCATATGCAATTTCAGTTACTTTTTGTGTATTTGACTTATAATCTTTAACAAGTACAGTATTTGAGGAATAATCAAAAAAGCCTTCTTGATCCTTAGTATACCCACCTTCATCAATCTTACGAACAAATCGGTGTGGGATTACTTTACCAAATTCAAAATAACTTTGGTAATCGTCTTGGACTTTAAAAAATAATTTAGGGACACCTGTAGTATAACCATTACCAACAGCATGCAAAAGTTTTTGTCCATTTGAAATAGTATCAGACAATGTGAGTGTAGCTATTCCAGCGTTTAAGACACCATAGCTAACCTTGAATTTTAAAAATTCCCCGTTTTTGAAAGTTTTCTGTGCAAAACTATTACTAACACAAAAGCACGAGAACAGTAGTATAAAAATATATTTTCTCATAGTTGGTACCTTTTAATTATTCAAAATTAAGAAACAAAAAAACCCAGCCAAACAAATGACTGAGTTTTTATGCTATTAACCAACCAAAAAACTATAAATTATGAAAAATTTATTACACTCAAATAAAGCTTATGACGACCTTATTTTTGCGAGTGCAAATGTATAGCTTTTTATCAATTATTACAACCCACATTTGTGTTTAACCAATAATTAACTTTTTAGTTGATTTAGTTCTCTTTTTTAATATTTAATTAACTGAATATTAAAGCGTTCCTCTCTTTTCTTGCTCTCTCTCGATAGATTCAAATAGAGCTTTAAAATTACCAGCTCCAAAACCTCTAGCTCCCATGCGTTGAATAACTTCAAAAAACAATGTAGGCCTATCTTGTACTGGCTTAGTGAAAATTTGCAATAAATACCCTTCCTCATCCGCATCAATCATAATACCTAACTTCTGCAACTCCTTAATATCCTCTTTCATTACTTCCATATGAACACCTAGTCTTCTAGGGATGTCATCATAGTAACTCTGTGGTGGTGCAGATAAAAATTCTACCCCTCGACTTTTCATTGCAGAAACTGTTTTGATAATATCATCGGTAGCCACAGCTACATGCTGAACTCCAGGTCCATTATAGAAATCAAGATACTCTTCAATCTGTGATTTTTTAACTCCCTCTGCAGGTTCGTTAATAGGGAATTTAATACGCCCATTACCATTAGACATTACTTTACTCATAAGAGCAGAATACTCTGTTGTAATTTGTTTATCGTCGAAAGATAAAAAGTTTACGAATCCCATAACGTCTTCATACCATTTTACCCAAGTATTCATTTGATTCCAATCCACATTGCCTACCATATGGTCCACATACTTTAATCCTACTGGTGTTGGATTATAATCACTTTCCCATTTCACAAAACCTGGTAAGAAAACACCATTGTAGTCTTTCCTTTCTACAAACATATGTACGGTTTCACCATAAGTATAAATTCCTGCTCTAACTGTAGTACCAAACTCATCTTGCTCTTCAACTGGTTCCATATACGAGATAGCACCTCTGTCTATAGTTTGCTTGTAAGCATCTCTGGCATCATCTACCCACAAAGCAATAACTTTTATAGCATCTCCATGAGCCACTATATGGTCATTTAAAACAGAGTCTTTGGTTAGTGGAGAAGTTAATACAATACGTATTTTATCTTGCACTAACACATAGGATGCGCGGTCTTTTACTCCAGTTTCTAATCCAGCGTAAGCTAAAGATTGAAAACCAAAAGCAGTTTTATAAAAATGGGCTGCTTGCTTAGCATTGCCAACAATAAATTCAATATAATCTGTACCTAATAAAGGTAAAAAGTCTTGGGCTCCTTCAAATATTTTTTCTAGTCCAAACTCTACAGACTTAATTTGTTTACTCATAATTTAAATTTTAATTGATTAAATAAGATTGGTTGTCTTAATTCTCTGGTTCTAACCAGGACTGATAATAAGTAGGATCTGCAATTTCCATCGCATCTTGACATACCATTAGTGGCTTAAAAGTATCCACCATTACTGCCAGCTCCTGTGTTTGTTTTTTACCAATAGATCTCTCTACAGCTCCCGGATGTGGTCCGTGGGGAATTCCAGCCGGATGTAAAGATATATGACCTTTTTCAATATCATTACGACTCATAAAATCACCATCTACGTAGTAAAGTACCTCATCACTATCAATATTACTATGGTTATAAGGTGCAGGCACTGCATCTGGGTGATAATCGTATAATCTTGGTACAAAAGAACAAACTACAAAACCTGCACTTTCAAAAGTCTGATGAACTGGAGGTGGTTGATGGATCCTACCCGTTATGGGCTCAAAATCAAAAATAGAAAAGGCATATGGAAAATTATATCCATCATACCCTACAACATCAAATGGATGTGTAGCATAGATCATATCAAAAATATCTCCTTGCTTTTTAACTTTAATTAAAAAATCTCCTTTTTGATCAATTGTCTTTAGATCTTGGGGAACACGAATATCTCTTTCGCAAAAAGGAGAATGCTCTTGTAATTGGCCAAACCAATTTCGATAGCGCTTTGGAGTGTAGATAGGACTGGTAGATTCAACAATAAAGAGCCTATTATCACTTGTATTAAACTCAATCTGGTAAATAATACCACGTGGAATAACCAAATAATCACCATACTTAAATGGCAAATTACCAAGGATTGTTTTTAGTGTTCCTTCCCCCTTATGAATGAACAAAAGTTCGTCACAGTCTGTATTCTTATAAAAATACTCTTTCATTGACTCTCTTGGTGCCGCCAAGACAATGGTACAGTCGCTATTGGTTAAAACAGGTTTGCGGCTTTGTAAAAAGTCATTTTCAGGTTTGATTTGAAACCCTCTCAAACGATAAGATTGAATATTGTTAGCTACAGCTATTTTAGGAGCAACACTATATTGCTTAAGGATTTTTTTGACCTGAGTAGGTCGATGTACATGATACATATTAGTTGACATTCCGTCGAACCCAATTGTGCCAAACAATTGCTCATAGTACAATTCTCCGTTTTCTTTGCGAAAAACAGAATGACGTTTAGGAGGAATTTCTCCTAGATGATGATATAAAGGCATAAATACTTATAATTAAGGTTGGTTAATAATATAATAAGTAGATGTTACCTCATTCCGGATTTCTCTTGATGAGGAACTTTAAATAAGCCAATAAACCGTCCCATTGTAGTTTCATAATGTAACAAAAATAGTCATAAAATTGAATTAACCAATTTTATAACTAAATATTTTTCACACATTCATAAAAAACAACTCCTATTATCCATTAAAACCAAAATCCTACCGAAACAAAACCATAAGTCCTACCAGTATCTGGGGAGTAGGTAAATTTCGCCTCAACAGGTCCTATAATAGTTTGCATACCGTAACCCAACGAATACCCACTAAACTTTGTTATATGACTCCAATCTAAATCAGAAAAAATATCATCTCCAGTATTGGCAAAATTTATAGAAAAATTCAAGTGGTGTCGCTTTAGAAACTCATAATCAAATTCCAATAAATTCATTAAATAAGTATTTCCTCCCAGTGTTAAAAAATCATAACCATAAAAAGGAATAATGTTCTCTTTATCTGCAAAACCATACCCACCTAAATAATAACCAAAACCAATACTTGGAGTCTTACCAATTAAAGCTCCCATCCTAACTTTGTAATCAAAACTTAATCTACTTGTAATTCGATTAGCTATTCCAAACTGAGCGCTTACCGTAGAAAAATTTGAGAAATCGCCTAAGTAATCACTTGAATAGAAAAAATTACGATATTCCGCTTTAGCTAATACACCACTGCGAGGAAAGTATTTATTATCGTAAGAATCCATCATTACATTTATAAAAGCCCCTAGGTAATTACTAAAATCAAAGCGTTTTTTCTCATTGGTTAAAGTTTTACTTTCCAGATCTAAAAAGCGGTGTTCTAAACCTAGAGAAAAAACATATTTTTGAGCATAAGAAGATTGGATAAAGAGTCTGTTTTCTAAATCTGAATAATTTATACCAAAAGCATAAGGTGCATTGGGAATATCTAAATTCCCACCCATAGCCTTTACTAACAAGGCGTAAGGCAACTCATGATCAAATTTGTTCAGCTTCGAATTAAGTCCAAAGCTCCAATAAAATCCGTTATCAATAAAATAATTGAAATTATATCTAAAGTTATCACCTAAGGCCACATCCAATGACATAACATCACTTTTAGCCAGCACATTCTTCTTTGTTAAGTTTACCAGAGCAGCAGTCTTATATAAGCCATCATAGTGCACTCCTAAACGCAAATAGGTATCAATTGGATTTTCTACTAAATCCATTACCAAAACATCTTTATCTGGATCTTGATCTTGTTCAAAACGATAGGAAATACCACTAAAATTTTCAGTCCCATTTAAACGAGTAATCCCACGGCTTAAATCGTCAAATGTAATTGTAGAATTAGGCTCAAAGCCTAATTTTCCATGAATATATCTTCGGGTTAAACGCTCTAGACCTTGAATTTTAATATCAGATACGTGTAAAGAATCTCGATAGGTTTTCTCAACAAACTGCTGTTCTAAAGCCTCAGGATTACCCCCCACAAGTTTAATTTGTTCTAGTACCGCGTTAGCAGCATCGACTCCTGTTTGAATAATTGCGTCTCCATCTTGAAAGGACACAACAGAATAACCTACAATATTTGGTTTAATATAAATATCTGTTTGTCCTACTTTATCTTTCATTTGTGCAATGGTAGAATAACTGGACAATTGAGATAAAACATCTTTGGCTCCCGCAATTTCCTTAGCACTCATTAAATCATCTTGCACATCTACCCCTATTATGAGTTCAGCACCGAGATTCTTTAATTCAGCAATAGGATAATTGTTTACAATTCCACCATCTAGCAAATCTACCCCGTCTATATTCACTGGTGCAAAAAGTGTTGGAAAAGCCCCACTGGCTAAAATGGCTTGAGGAAGATATCCTTTGTCTAAAATAACAGCCTCTCCTGTCTCTAAATTTGTTGCAATACACAAAAAAGGGGTATTTAAATCATTGAAGTCATCGATATGTCTAACATGCGAGAGTAGAGTATTCATTAGATTATAATTATACATACCTCGAGACAGAGCTTTTGGCAAGCCTACACGAAAGTCCTCAAAGGGTAAACTTAAAGCATATATTTCATCATTTCGTTTCTCATAAAAAGACTTTGATATTCTAGGAATATAATCTTTAATTAAGGCAGAAACATCAATCGCACTAAAGATAGAGTCTAATTCTGTAGCAGTATAACCCGAAGCATACAATCCTCCTACAATTGCTCCCATACTAGTACCGGCAATATAATCCACTTTTACTCCATTTTGCTCTAATACTTTCAAAACGCCAATATGAGCTAATCCTTTAGCTCCTCCTCCACTTAAAACCAATCCTATCTTTGGTCTGGATATAGAATCTTGGCCTAAAACAGGAGTAAGACTAAAAAAACACAAAAAAAAGCATAAACATATAGCTCTCACCGTACAAGAAATTTTAAAAGATTGTCCTAATTTACTTTAAAAAACTCAATTAACAATTTACTTTTTGCCATTCCTATAATTTTTTGCAAATCTTCTAAAGATGCTGATCGAATTTTATTAACGCTACCAAATTCATTTAATAAAGCTATTTTTGATTTTTCACCTATTCCTGGAATATTATCCAAAATACTTGTAATAGCATTTTTGCTTCTTTGATCCCTGTGAAAGTTCAATCCAAAACGATGGGCTTCGTCTCTTAAGTGAATAATCACTTTCATGGTCTCGCCTCTTTTATCCAAATACATAGGAACACTGTCTCCTGGATAAAAAATCTCTTCTAAACGCTCAGCTAAACTTATAATTGCAACCTTACCTCTTAAACCTAATTCTTCTAAGCTCTTCAAAGCCACTCCTAATTGGCCTTTACCACCATCGATCACAATTAAATCAGGTAAATCTAATCCTTGTTCTAATACTCTTTTATAACGTCTAAAAACAATTTCTTGCATAGAATCGTAGTCATTTGGCCCCTGAACAGTCTTTACGTTAAAATGGCGATATTCCTTTTTACTAGGCTTACCATCTCTAAAAACCACACATGCTGCTACAGGGTTAGTTCCTTGAATGTTAGAATTATCAAAACACTCAATATGCCTTGGCTCTTTACTCATTCTAAGATCTTTTTTCATTTGAGCCATAATTCGATTAGAATGTCTTTGCGGATCTACAATCTTTATCTGTTTTAGCTGATCAATACGATAAAATTTAGCATTACGCTCGGACAATTCTAGAAGTCTTTTCTTATCCCCAAGCTTAGGGACTGTCACTTGAATCGATTCTCCTAAATCAATATCTATAGGAGCAATTACCTCTCTAGAATTCAAGTGAAATCTCTCTCTTAGTTCCACAATTGCCAATTCCAATAGTTCTTGATCTGTTTCTTCTAATTTCTTTTTAAGCTCCATTGTATGGGAGCGAATAATTGCTCCATAAGAAACTTGTAAGAAATTAATGTAGGCACTACTATGATCAGAAACAATACTAAATACATCCACATTACTAATTTTAGGATTAACTATAGTGCTTTTACTTTGGTAGTTTTCTAATAAATCTATTTTCTCTTTAATTTTTTGAGCTTGCTCAAATTCTAAGTTAGTTGAAAGTCGCAGCATATGAGCTTTAAATTGCTTCAAACTATCTTTAAAATTACCCTTTAAAATATCTCTAATATGTGAAATTTTACTCTGGTATTGTGCTTCACTTTCTAAGGCCTCACAAGGCCCTTGACAATTGCCAATATGATATTCCAAACAAACCTTATATTTACCTGATTTAATATTGCTATGGCTTAGATCATAATTACACGAGCGAAGCGGGTATAACTCCTTTATAAGATCTAAAAGAGCATGTACTGTTTTGCTACTAGTATAAGGTCCAAAATACTCTGATCCATCTTTAACTATTTTTCTTGTTGAAAACACTCTTGAAAAAGGCTCTTTCTTTATACATATCCAGGGATAAGACTTATCATCCTTCAATAAAACGTTATACCTAGGCTGTAAGCTTTTTATTAAATTATTTTCTAACAACAGTGCATCGGTTTCTGTAGGAACCACAATATGTTTTATGGTGACTATTTTTTTGACAAGTACATTGGTCTTCCCTTCTTGATGAATCTTATTAAAATATGAACTAACCCTTTTCTTTAAGTTCTTGGCCTTACCTACATATAGTATCTTATCCTCTTTATCGTAATATTGATAAACTCCAGGCTCACTAGGTAGTGTTTGTATTTGAAGTGCTAATTCTTTTGATGGTTCCATAATACTTAAAAATAGTTAGCACAAAAATACTTTAAGTTTTCCTTACCTCAAAATATGCTATTTCTAGTGTAAAATTATAAATCAAAGCAGCCAGAAATAAGTAGAGTTTATTTCTCTAGCTTTTAATCATTGTTTTGTATCTTCACAATAAAAAAATGAAAATACTTAATTATACTATTTCCCCAGGACAAACTACTGTCCTTAATTTAGAAATAGCCAAATTACACACCGCATCATCTTTAGAAATTCCAGTAATTGTTTCAAGGGGCAAATTAGAGGGACCTACAGTACTTTTAACTGCAGGCTTACATGGAGATGAACTAAATGGAGTAGATATTGTACGCCAAATAGTTCACAAAAAAATAAACATTCCTAAAAGAGGAACTATTATCTGTATACCTGTAATTAACATATTTGGTTTCATTAATAAATCCAGAGAGTTTCCAGATGGCAGGGATATGAATCGTGTTTTTCCCGGAAGTAAAGACGGCTCATTGGCAGGTCGATTTGCTTACCATTTACTAAAATCTATCATACCCTTAGTAGATTATGCTATAGACTTTCACGCTGGAGGCCAGAGTCGATTCAATGCTCCACAAATTAGAGTTGCTCCCAACGATAAAGAATTAGAAGAACTAGCCATGATATTTCAGCCACCATTTCTATTGTACTCTAATCAAATAGCAGGATCCTTTAGAAACGCATGTGCGAAACGACAAGTCAAAATGCTACTCTTTGAAGGAGGAAAATCCTTAGATATCAATAAAGAAGTATCTGATATGGCAGTAGAGGGAGTTAAACGATTTTTAGCACATTTTAATATGCTACAAGATAATTTTGGCATAAAAGAACAAGCTAAACCAACGATAATCATAGAGAAAGCTCAATGGATAAGAAGTAAGAGATCTGGCTTATTACACGACCAAGTAGAAATAGGTTCTTTTGTAGAAAAAGGAGGTACATTAGCTGAAATTTCAGACCCTTATGGAATGGAAAATATAAAAATAAAAGCTCCTTTTAGTGGCTATGTAATCAATGTAAATCATTCTCCTATTGTTTACCAAGGAGATGCGATATTTAATATGTCAAAAACACTTTAATATGCAAAAAAATCAACTACGAGAAAAATATAAATCTCTAAGAGACAATCTAGAGCAAAATGAAATAGAACAGTTTAGTTTAGATATTGCTAATCAAAGCCTTAGACTGCCAATATGGGATAAAACTAATTATCATCTGTTTTTATCTATCGTCAAAAAAAAAGAGATAAACACGCAATATATCCTACAAATTCTAGCAGGAAAAGATAAAAATGTGATTTTGTCAAAAAGCAATTTTAAAGAAAACACATTATCCCACTTTCTTTTAACCGACAATACTTTAATAAAAGAAAACGCCTATGGAATACCCGAACCAGTCGATGGAATACAAATAAGCGAGGATCAAATACAGGTTGTATTCATTCCTTTACTTGCCTTTGATGAAAAAGGTAATAGAATTGGTTATGGAAAAGGTTTTTACGACAAGTTTCTAAGTAGATGTCCAGATAACACTATAAAAATTGGTTTAAGTTTTTTTGATCCTGAAAAAAATATTGCAAATGTATCTGAATTAGATGTACCGTTAGATTATTGCATCACACCAAAAGAAATTTATAAATTCTAAAACAAAATGTTTTTTTTCAGAATAACTTACTAAGCACTAGTAAATAGTGTGAAATATTTTTTATGTTTATTGAAAATATTAACCAATGATAAAAAAAACCTTAACCCTTATGACCTTATCCTTGACTTTAGCCGCAATTGGCCAAAGTCAAGTTAAGTTTATGTCTAGTCCTTCTTTAAGCCCCGATGGTAAAGTTGCCTATTTTAGCTTTGAGGGAGATATCTATCAAGCTCCCCTAGACACTGGAATAGCCACACGTCTAACTGCTTTACCATCGCAAGAGACTAACCCTAGAGTTTCTCCAGATGGCAAATATTTGGCTTTCAACTCTAATCAATATGGAAACAATGATGTTTTTGTTATGCCCTTAGAAGAAGGAGAAATTAAACAATTAACTTTCCATCAAGCAAATGATCAATTAGAAAGCTGGTCATGGGATAATGAAAGTGTCTATTTCACTTCTAATGCAGATAAAAACTTTGCTTCTTACAAAGTAAACATAGAGGGTGAAACTCCAGTACCATTGTTTGATAACTACTTTAACAATACAAATGCAATTGTTGAGACACCTTCACAGGAGCTAATTTTTACTAATTCGACAGAAAGTGCCAACCAACTGGTAAGGAAAAGGTATAAAGGTGAAAACAATCCTGACTTACTATTATACAACCCAAACACAAAAGTTTTCAAATCATTAACCACTTATGATGGTAAAGACTTCAACCCTACTGTGGACAAAAACGGGAATATATATTTTATTTCTGATCAAGCAAACGGACACTATAATCTTTATCAATTAAAAGACGGTGAATCTGTTGCGTTAACCCAATTTGACACTTCTATTGGAAGACCATTTGTGAGTGCTGACGGCTCTAAAGTAATCTTTGAAAAAGATTACGATCTATATATCTGGGACACCCAAAGCCAGCAAGTAAAGCCTTTATCCATCAAACTTAATCAAAATAAATCTATTGATAAGCAACAAAGCTACTCTACTAAAGACAAAATAACAGATTTCGATGTATCTTTTGATAACCAAAAAATAGCTTTTGTTTCCAGAGGTGTACTTTTTGTAAGCAATATAACAGGAGAGTTTACAAAACAAATAAGTGACGCTACACAAAGAGTAATGCAGGTCAAATGGTTAAAGGATAATCAAAGTCTACTCTTTAATCAAACTTATCAAGGATATCAAAACTGGTTTACCATTGATTTAACCGACCCAAATGCAAAAGCAGTACAAGTAACTGATAACTTAAGAAACAACCGTGATTTGGCCTTAAATCACGATGCTTCTCAGGCTGTATACTTAAGTGGTAGAGACCAAGTTGTACTGATGGATTTAAGCACTTTTGACTCTACAGTAATTGTTAATGATGAAATATGGGCTTTCCAAAACTCTAAACCTTCCTTTTCACCAGATGGAAAGTATGTTTTATTTACTGCTAAGAGAAATTTTGAAGAAGACATCTTTGTTTACGATATTGCCTCTAAGCAAACAATCAATTTAACCAACACTGGAGTAGCCGAAAGCAATCCTGTGTTTTCTCCAGATGGTAAATACATCTACTTCACTAGTGATCGTAAAAATCCATCTTATCCATTAGGAATGGTAGAACCTAATATTTATAGATTTTCTGTCGATTGGCTAACCCAAGAATTCCGCTCGGATAAGTACGAAGATTTATTCAAGGAAAAACCAGTAGAACCTAGCACGAAAAAAGATAAGAACACTAAGAAACAAAATTCGCCTTCAAAGCAAATCACAATAAATACCGAAGGAATATTAGAGCGTATTGAACTTGTTAGTGATAGATTTGGTAACCAAAGTTCACCGGTGGTTTTTGAATCAGAAGACAAGCAAATAGTTTTCTATATTTCTAATCAAGAAAATGGAAAACCAAGTTTGTATAAAAAAACTTATGAGAACTTTAAAGAAGAAAAGACGCAAAAAGTTTTTGACAATTCGGCCTATAACATTCAACAAAGAGACAAGGATCTATACGGCCTTATAGGGCGTAATATCTACAAGTTCGATCTCAAAGATGCTAAGCCATCTAAAATAGATATTGACTTTACTTTCACAAAAAGCCTACAGGAGGAATTTCAGCAAATGTACTATGAGACTTGGGCAGGAGTAGAAGAAAATTTCTATGATGAAAATTTCCATGGTATCGACTGGCAAAAAACAAAAGAACACTTTGCTACCTACCTTCCCTATGTAAATAACCGTCAAGATCTTCGCATTCTGTTAAATGACATGTTAGGAGAACTGGGCTCTTCCCACTTAGGTTTTAACTCTACGGGGCAAGAAGAAAAAATTGCTTCCAACTTCATTACAGCAGAAACAGGTATCGTATTTGAAAAGGATAATCCTTACACGGTAGATTATATACTTCGCAAATCACCAGCATATGCCACGGATATTGATGTGAAAAAAGGAGATATCTTACTTAGAGTAAATCAGCAAAAGGTAGATCCTAACCTAAATAGAGATATGTACTTTAATTTTGCTCACAATCAGAGTGAAATAAGTTTGACTTTTGATAGGAATGGCAAAGAATTTACAATCAAATTACACCCAATTTCCTTCGCTGAAAACAAAAGCCTACTGTATGACCAGTGGATTTACAACAATAAATCGAAAGTGGATAAACAAAGTAATAACCGCATTGCTTACAGTTATATGAAAAACATGTCAGGTGACCAATTAGATTCGTTCTTATTGGACATGGTTGCTCAAGAACACAGAAAAGAAGCAGTTATTCTTGACCTTCGTTTTAACACAGGGGGAAATGTACATGATAAGGTATTGAACTTCCTTGCTCAAAGACCATATATGCAATGGAAATATAGAGAAGGAGAACTAACCTTACAAAGCAACTTCGCACCGAGTGCTAAACCTATTGTATTATTAATCAATGAATATTCTTTGAGCGATGCAGAAATGACTGCACAAGGTTTTAAGGCTTTAAACCTAGGAACTATTATAGGCCAGCAAACTTATCGTTGGATTATTTTCACCTCAGCTAAATCACTAGTTGATGGTTCTTCTTATCGTTTACCTGCTTGGGGTACATACACCTTGGAAGGAGATAACTTAGAGAAAACAGGAGTTAGTCCAGATATATACGTTAAAAACACTTTTATGGATCGTTTAAATGACAATGATCCTCAATTAGACAGGGCTATAGAACACATCTTAGAACAGTTAAAATAAAACTATTACCGTGAATTCAAACTAATACTGAGCAAATCTCATAGTTCTATACACGGTAGTTTATCGCCTATCAAGATACTTTTAAAAAAACAAGAGCGGCCTTTTGGCCGCTCTTGTTAAATATTATTTATACTATTTTTTAAAAATTACTTTATTAAAAACGATCAATATACCAACTCCTATAGAAATAGCTACATCTGCAATATTAAAGATGGCATTAAAGAAGGTAAAATAATTTCCTCCCCATATAGGTAGCCAATTAGGTAGATAACCTCTCCAAATCGGAAAATAGAACATATCTACAACTTTACCGTGAAATAGAGTACCATAAGGCTGGTCAGAAAACAACGTTGCCAATTCATGAGTACTATCATTGAATATAATTCCGTAGAAAACAGAATCAATAATATTCCCAATAGCACCAGCTAAAATCAAGGAAATTGCAACAATTAAATAGTTAGACATCTTCTTTCTTACTGAGTCAACTAACCACCACGCAATACCTCCCACTGCAACGATTCTAAAAAGGGTAAGAGCCAATTTACCATAATTACCAGGTAATTCCACTCCCCATGCCATACCATCGTTTTCGATAAAATGAATACGGAACCAATCAGTCACATAGTATTCTTCTCCTAATAAAAAATTGGTTTTTATATATATTTTCAACCATTGATCCAAAATCAATACTACTACTACTAGTAGGATAGCTCTTTTTAACGACATCTTTTAAGAATTTACAATGGCAAATGTAAATTATTTTAAGGTATAAAAAAAACGCCCATATAATGAGCGTTCTATTTTTTTATCGTTGTAGATTCTTTGCTTCAATACTCATTGTAGCATGTGGAACCAACTTCAATCGTTCTTTATCGATTAACTTTCCTGTAACTTTACAAATACCGTAAGTCTTGTTTTGAATCCTTATTAAAGCATTACGTAAATCACGTATGAATTTCTCCTGACGAATAGCCAATTGAGAGTTTGCCTCTTTAGACATTGTCTCACTTCCTTCTTCAAAAGCTTTAAATGTTGGGGAAGTATCATCAGTCCCATTATTTAAATCATTCATATAAGCACTTTTGATTAATTCCAAATCTGCTTGCGCCTTCAATATCTTAGCTTGAATCAGCTCCTTAAAGTCTGCTAATTCTGCATCAGAGTATCTTACCAATTCATTAACTTCTTTCATAATTAAATTTATTTAATAACTAACACGCTAGTTTTTAGCTCATCAAACTCTAGTTCTAATCCGTCTTCTAAATTTGGAACGAATACTAGATCACTTGTTAATGTTTCTGATTTAATATATTCAAGATTAGCTAAAACTGCTTTTTTAATATCCTTTTGCTCTTTTAAAGTTACTTTTATTTTATCGGTAACTTCAAACCCAGAGTCTTTTCTTATATTTTGTATACGATTCACTAGCTCACGAGCGATTCCTTCATCTCTTAATTCAGGAGTGATTGTTATATCCAGTGCTACTGTAAGACCAGCTTCATTAGCTACCAACCAACCTTCAATATCCTGAGAAGTGATTTCTACCTCCGCTAAGGTTAAGATAACATTTTTTTCTATCAAATCCACACTTATCTCTCCATTTCTTTCAATCTGCTTAATATCCTGTGGAGTAAACTCTTGTATCTTCTTAGCAACTAGCCCCATATCTTTACCGAATCTTGGTCCTAAAGTTTTAAAATTTGGCTTAATTTGCTTAACCAAAATACCAGAATCATCATTTAAAAGCTCAATCTGCTTAACGTTAACCTCTGCTTTAATTAAATCTGCAACAGCTAAAATCTCTTGTCTTTGTTTGATATCCAAGATAGGAATCATAACTCTTTGCAATGGCTGACGCACTTTTATCATCTCTTTCTTACGTAGAGACAAAACTAAAGAAGAAATAACCTGTGCCTTATGCATTCTACTTTCTAAATCTAAATCTACTAAATCCTGATGGAACTCTGGAAAGTCTGCCAAATGTACAGATTCAAAAGATTCTCTACCCGTTACTTTGATTAAGTCTGTGTAAAGTTTATCCATAAAAAACGGTGCTATTGGAGCAGAAAGTTTAGAAACAGTTAACAAACATGTATATAATGTTTGATATGCTGCAATTTTATCTTGTCCATATTCACCTTTCCAAAATCTTCTTCTACATAAACGAACATACCAGTTACTAAGATTTTCTGACACAAACTCAGCAATAGCACGAGCAGCTTTTGTTGGCTCGTATTCCATATAAAATTCGTCAACCTTCTTAACCAAGGTATTTAATTCCGAAAGAATCCAACGATCTATCTCAGGTCTTAATTCTAAAGCAATATCCTGTTCTTTATAAGAGAATCCGTCAATGTTAGCATACAAAGCAAAGAAATTATACGTATTGTATAAAGTACCAAAAAACTTTCTTCTAACCTCGGTTATCCCCTCTAAATCAAACTTCAAGTTATCCCATGGGTTTGCATTGGAGATCATATACCAACGAGTAGCGTCTGGTCCATGTTCTTTTAGGGTTTCAAAAGGATCTACAGTATTGCCTAAACTCTTAGACATCTTGACTCCATTTTTATCTAAAACTAATCCATTAGACACAACATTCTTATATGCCTTTGTATCAAAAACTAAAGTTGCTATAGCGTGAAGAGTATAGAACCATCCGCGCGTTTGATCTACTCCCTCTGCTATAAAATCTGCTGGATAACTTAAATTATCATCTATTAGTTCCTTGTTTTCAAAAGGATAATGCCACTGAGCATAAGGCATAGATCCTGAATCAAACCATACATCAATCAAATCAGCTTCACGATACATAGGTTTTCCATTGGAAGAAACAAGCACAATAGAATCTACTACATTTTTATGTAGGTCCACTTTATCATAATTCTCTTCACTCATATCTCCGACTACAAACCCTTCAAATGGATTAGAGGTCTGAACACCTGCAGAGATTGACTTTTGAATTTGCTCTAATAATTCCTCTACAGATCCAATTAAAATCTCTTCTGATTTATCCTCAGTTCTCCAGATAGGAAGTGGAATACCCCAGTAGCGAGACCTAGATAAGTTCCAATCATTTGCATTCTTTAACCAGTTTCCAAAACGTCCTTCTCCAGTTGCTTTTGGTTTCCAGTTTACCTCTTGATTTAACTCAAACATACGGTCTTTCACCTCTGTGATTTTTATAAACCAAGAATCTAACGGATAATATAAAATCGGCTTGTTTGTTCTCCAACAATGTGGATAACTATGCACATATTTTTCAACTTTAAAAGCTTTATTTTCTTCCTTTAAACGAATTGCTATTTCCACATCCACAGAACGCTCAGGCTCTGTTCCTTGATCATAGTATTCGTTTTTCACATACTTACCAGCTAAATCTGCCATTTGCTCAACAAAACGACCTTGTAAATCAACAAGTGGCACAGCATTACCTTCTTTATCAAGAACCAACATGGCTGGAATCTCAGGGGTAGCTTCTTTAGCTACTTTAGCATCATCAGCACCAAAAGTAGGCGCAGTATGAACTATACCAGTACCATCTTCAGTTGTTACAAAATCCCCAGCGATTACGCGAAATGCATTTTCTGGGTTTTGATAAGGAAGGGTATAAGGCAATAATTGCTCGTATTTTATTCCAACAAGATCCGCTCCTTTAAAATCTTTTATAACCAGATAAGGAATTTTCTTATCCCCTGTGGAGTAACTATCTAGTTCTTGTTGATTTTCAACTTTTTGGAATTTACCACTAAACTGTTTACCTATTAAAGCAGTAGCTAAAATAACAGTAATAGCCTTACCTGTATATTGATTATAAGTTTTAACTAAACTGTAGTCAATCTTTGGTCCTACTGTCAAAGCTGTATTAGAAGGTAATGTCCAAGGTGTAGTTGTCCATGCAAGGAAATCAACGTGAGTGAAATCTTTTAGAAAATCAGGCAAAGTATCCTGTACAGCACGAAATTGAGCCACTATTGTGGTGTCCGTAACATCTTGATAACATCCAGGTTGATTTAACTCATGTGAAGACAACCCAGTTCCTGCTTTAGGAGAATAGGGTTGAATAGTATATCCTTTATAAATTAAATCTTTGTTATAAATCTGCTTTAATAACCACCAAACAGATTCCATATATTTTGGTTTATAAGTAATATATGGATTTTCCATATCTACCCAATATCCCATTTGTTCGGTCAAATCATTCCATAGGTCAGTATAACGCATTACAGTTTGTTTACATGCTTCGTTATATTGCTCTACTGAAATCTTTGTTCCAATATCTTCTTTAGTAATTCCTAATTCTTTTTCTGTACCAAGTTCAACCGGTAAACCATGAGTATCCCATCCAGCTTTACGTTTAACTTGGTATCCTTTTTGTGTTTTATATCGACAAAAAATATCTTTAATTGCACGAGCCATCACATGGTGAATCCCGGGTTTACCATTAGCTGAAGGAGGCCCCTCAAAAAACACAAATGGCTTATTGTCGTCTCTTGTACTAATACTTTTTTCAAATATTGATTGTTCTTTCCAAAATTCACGCATCTCTGACGCTACTCCTGACAAATCAAGATTTTTGTATTCTGTAAATTTAGTGCTCATCGTTATTAACTGTAATATTTTTTTATCAATTTCGCGAATTTAAACAATTTTCGCTAATAATTAGCTAATTAATTGGTTGAAAATTATTTAATGTAATTACTTATTCAAAAACTTCATATAAAACCTCCAATGACTTAGGTTTTTTAAAGGAACTTAAATGTTCTTCGAAGTAGATTAATAACAAGTTTAGTAATTTTTTTCTATCCCTGCTATTAAAAACATTTTGATCAGCTTTAAAATTTAATTTTAAAAGGCGTTTAAATAAATAACTCTGCTCTTGATCAAAACAAAAAGCATCATTATCCGAAGTAAATATACCATCACGCCAATTAAAAAATAATAACTGCTCTTGTGAAGTATCAGGGTAAAAACCAAAATACTTACACAATTCTACTAATAAAATTAAATGAAAATTACTAGGTTGTTCATGTGTATCCAACCATAATAATGCTGTCTCGACATAGTTAAAGAAGTCTTGGTCTTTCTCTTGTAAATACAAGGAATTATGCAGAACCTCTGCCACGAATATAGCAATACTATTTTTGTAAAAATCATAATATAGACTTTGATATACATGCCCCACTTTTATATCTTTAAAATATTCCATGGTTCCCTTATTCTTAAAAACAAACTCTATTTCTAAATTCATCAAAGGCTGAAAATATGCGATCTTTTGACTAGATTTCCCTTTAGAAAATGCATTGGGAACGTAAAAAGTCTGTACGCCTACCTCTTGTGTCAAACATTTTACAATCAAGCCTTTTTCTTGGTATTTAAGAGCACTTAATACAATGGCACGAGTCTTTATTATCATCCTTTTAGCCTACTATTTATTCTACAAACACATCATTATAACTTGGAGAACACCTCCACTTATTTACTACAAACTTAGCTCTTTTTTTGGTCTTACCTGAACCTTGTTGTAAGATACAACTAATAACTTTTCTCAAAAAAAACATTGCCATAATAAAGTATCTAAAAACTAAGCTATTTCTCTTTAGATCTAAGGCTTTCTGTCTAGCCTGAAGCTTTTCTTAGTATTAAATATCCTTTAAGGATAACTCTATTTTATCTTTTAACCATTATTCTGTATAATTTCGATAGATTTGTAATAAAACCAAAATTATGAAGAAGATTTTCTTTCTTATTGTCTTAATATTCTTTGCCATCTCTTGTGAAAAGAAAATTGAGCAAAACATTAAAATTGAGCAAAGAACTTTTAAGGCTAAGTCCAGCAAAGCCTGCTTAGACCTGCAATGCACTAGTATAAATCTAGATATTCCTATCATTGAATCTCCAAGTCAAGCCAATACTAAATCAATCAACAAGATAACTCTTGACACTATAGTAGATTTAATGTCCTTTGAGGCTAGCTTAAACCACATTAATTCTTACCAAGAATTAGTGGATAGTTTTATTGAATCATACCATGAATTTATTCAGATGTACCCAGATGATAATATTCCTTGGAAAGCAGAAGTAGAAGTACAAAAAACATTCTTTAACGATAATATTTATGCTCTAAGTGTACAATATTACACTTTTGCAGGTGGTGCACATGGATATAATTCACAATTTAGTTTATTGTTTGACTATAAAACAGGAAATTTGATCCCAGTAAGTAAATTATTTCGTAATTGGGGTAAACTAATGCCTTTAATAGAAGCTAAATTAAGCTATGCGCAACAATTAAAAGATGAAAATGGCCTTCTAGCACTTCCTTCCAATGTTTACATTTATCAAGACAAGGTGCTACTTGCATATGTTAATGAAGACTTATTTTCTATTGAAGAAAATATTGATTATATAGAATTTTCAATAGACCAAATCAGTCCTTTTATCGCCTACGACTTAGAGCCAAAGGCAAAGTAATTAACCATTTTATAAGTAAAAACAACATTTTCGGTGAGTATCTATACAAGAATATTTAAGCAAACAGCCATATATGGACTGGCGGCAGTTTTCCCCAAAGTAATTGGGTTTTTTCTGGTGCCTTTTCACACACAAGTCATGCCAGACCAGGCCTATGGTCAGTATAGTGTGGTATTTGCCATTATTACCTTTTTTAATGTAATATTGGCCTTTGGAATGGAGACAGCATTCTTTAGATACTACAATATGCAGGATAATAAGAAATCGGTAAATAATACTGCCACACTTTTTTTATTATTCACCACCTTATGCTTTTTAGCAGTGTGCTTTTTTACTCAAGAATTTTGGTCTTCCTTTTTGAATATTTCAAGTGAAGTTTTTCAATATGTTATCTGGATTCTTGCTCTGGACACTCTAGTTATAATCCCCTTTGCTAAATTAAGAGCAAACCAGCGATCTGCAGTTTATAGCGTAATTAAAATGGGGAATGTACTTTTATTTACTTTACTAAACGTTTTCTTCTTATATCTATTACCAAAATTAGCCACTGCTCACCCTGAGAGTATTTGGACGGATATTTACAAAGAAAATTACCAAGTAGCATTTTTATTTTTAGCTAACTTAATTGCAAGTTTAGCAACATTTCTAATTTTCATTAAACATTATTTACAGTTAAAACTGAGTCTAGATATTACATTAACAAAGCAGATGTTACGTTATGCTTTTCCAATTATGATAGGCGGATTGGCATTTGCGACCAATGAAGGTTTTGATAAAATACTCTTAGAGCGTTTGCTTCCCAAAGACATTGCCCTTTCACAAGTTGGCCAATATGCAGCTTGCTACAAACTAGGTTTATTTATGGTACTATTTCGCCAAGCTTACACCCTTGGAATAGAACCTTTCTTCTTCAATTATGCAAAAAACGATGATGCCCCAATAAAGTATGCCACTATTACTAAATACTTTACCATTATCGGAAGTCTAATAATGCTAGTAATTATTGTGTTTTCAGATGTATTAAAAGTGTTAATTATTAGAAATCAAGAATACTGGCCAGCCATGAGTATTGTACCAATGATAATATTAGCTAACCTTTGTATGGGAATTTACACTAATTTATCTGTTTGGTATAAACTGAAGGATAAAACATTAATAGGAGCCTACATTTCCATTATAGGAGCAATTCTTACCTTAATTTTTAATTTCGCACTAATTCCTTACATAGGATATATTGGTTCGGCAATTGCTACTCTAATTGCCTATGGAGCAATGATGCTCATATCTTATATACTAGGACAAAAATATTATCCTATTCCCTACGATACAAAAGCAATAAGCGGCTACTTTGTTTTATCTATAGTCTTTAGTTTTATATACTTTTATTTCTTTAGAGAAAACTACTACGTTGGTATAAGCTTGATAGTAGTTTATTTATGCGTATTGGTAAAAGAACAATACACAAATTTACTTAGGCTTCTAAAAAGATAAAACAGCCTATAAGCAAAAAAATCATGATTCTATCCAAATAGGATAAAATCATGATTCCTCAAAACAAGTACTTTGTTAAAATCTACTTATTTAGTATCTGTTTATCTTTATTATATTTTATGGTATACCCAAAATCAAGCACCTTACTCTGATTAGCACCTATATTAAGGTCCCAAGTTAAAATACCAGTTACTTTATCTAAAACCCCATTAGATTTTTGATCTACATCCACTTGAATATCTGAATCTACACTAACAGGAACTTGGTCTTCAATGATTAGTTTTATATCAACAGATTGACTATTTTTCACAAGTATCTGATAAGCAATTGATTCACTCTTACGGCTTGAAAGCACTTTGGATGAAGTTTTATCGGTTATTAATTTTCTTGAAACTTGTACTCTAGGATCTTTACCCAAATTAAGAACTAGCTCATTATCAGTATTTTCAGTATCAATCTGAGTCTTACCAACATAAATACCCTCGAGCATTATACTGGCCGAACCAGGAAGTAAATTTAAATCTTCATATCCCTTTATTTTTGCAACTAAATATGCACTTGGATCAACCTTAACTACACTAAAATACTGGTAGTCGGCCTCTAAAGAGAAACGATCTAAAATTACTTGATGTCTTTTTGTATCCGAAGCAATATTATACAAAGCATCTATTTCAAAGGAAATATTCAATCCAGAGGTATTAACCTGAACTTCAGGTCCGGCAAACATAGCTTTAGGTCTTGCACTACTTTGTAATCGCGCACTACTAGAAACCAATGACAATCTTTGATCAGAATTATTTATCACAACTGGCTTGCTATAGTCAATATACCAAGTTGATAATTCAGGCAAGACATTATCTGTGTTGGCATAACCGCTTGTTAAGCTCAGTCGCACTTTATTCCAATCTAATCCTGAATTTTGATTTACTTGAGCCTTGTAAATTAAATTAATAGAATCGTTTATTTTAGGAACGTTTAGTTCATAAGAGGCAAACCAACTAGCATTTGTAGTAAAGTAGCGAAGATCTAAATTAACCTCTTGGTCTTTTAAACTCTCTACTTGTAATAAGATTTTCCCTTTACCATAATTACTACCTACTTCACCACTAGAACTTCTTTTTGCTTCTAAATTATCTAGAAGAAACTGCAATTTTTCCCTTTGGGCTTGTGTTTGTTGAATTTGCACTGATAACGAAGTATACTTACTTGTATAAAAATCCAACAACTTATCTAACTGCAGCGAAAAATTTTCACTACCACTTGGCATAACCTTATTAGCATTCAATAAATCTAGAGCATTCTCTAAAGATGAACTAGTAATGGCGTTATATTCTAGTTCCTTTTTTAAGGTGTGAATACTGTCTAAAACACTATTACCTGTTAAAGCTTTATCTGGGCTACTAGAATAATCATCAGTAAAGGTATTTGCTAAAATAACTACATCCTTATCACTACCTATTTGTATAGTATTTTGAAGTAATGAGCCCGCCAAATTACTTATTACAATTTGACTACTTCCTTTAGGTACCTTTACCTTTACCTTGTGATGCATATCAGCCCCATTAAAGTAAACTCTTACATCGGTTAATTCAGCGACCGAATACACATCCTTTTGAGCCTTTGCACTCAAATAAAACATAATAAAAAAAACACATAATAATCTAGTATAACTCATAGTTGCTTAACGTTTATATTATCGACCAAATAAGGCATTCACTAATTCTTCAATTCTAGCTATAAAAATAACTTTAATGCCTTTTCCTGTATAACTAATCTTATTATATTTAGAGACAAAAATATATTCGAAACCTAACTTTTCAGCCTCCTGAATGCGTTGGTCCACTCTATTAACGGGTCTGATTTCACCCGATAAGCCTACTTCAGCGGCAAAGACTACATTTCTACCTATAGGAATATCTTGATCGGATGACAAGACCGCTGCCACTACTCCAAGATCAATAGCTGGGTCATCCACACTAATACCTCCCGTAATATTTAAAAACACATCTTTCTGTCCTAACCTAAAGCCAGCGCGTTTCTCCAAAACAGCTAAGATCATATTTAAGCGCTTAAGGTTATAACCGGTGCTACTTCTTTGTGGCATACCATAAACTGCACTACTAACTAAGGCCTGCACTTCTACCATCAAAGGACGCATGCCCTCTAATGTACCTGAAATAGCAGTACCGGATAATAACTCATCCTTATGAGAAAGCAGAATTTCAGCAGGATTAGAAACTTCCTTTAAACCCGACCCCCTCATCTCGTAAATACCCAATTCAGCAGTAGAACCAAAACGATTCTTGTTTGCCCTTAAAATACGATACACATGGTTCCTATCCCCTTCAAACTGCAAAACCGTATCAACCATATGCTCTAACATCTTGGGACCTGCAATGCTTCCATCTTTAGTAATATGTCCAATTATTAAAACAGGAGTACCGGTTTCCTTTGCAAACTTTGTAAGTTCAGCTGTACATTCTTTAATTTGAGAAACACTTCCCGAAGAAGATTCTATAAAATCAGTATGTAGAGTTTGAATAGAGTCTATAATTAGTACTTCTGGTTGGATTAAATCAACCTGCCTAAAAATATTCTGGGTATTACTCTCTGTTAATATAAAACAATTATCATTATTAGGATTAATTCGCTCCGCCCTCATTTTAATCTGTTTCTGACTTTCTTCCCCAGAAACATATAAAACTTTATAAGGTAAACGCAAGGAAATCTGTAGTAAAAGTGTACTTTTTCCAATACCTGGTTCCCCCCCTAAAAGCACCATTGAGCCTGGCACTATACCTCCCCCTAATACACGATTAAGTTCACTATCTAAGGTATCTAGGCGCTGCTCTTCACTGCCATCTATCTCTCGTATTAAAACAGGTTTGGCGACTCTAGAATCACTATTCCCAGCAGTAGAAATACCTTTCCATCCCGAGGCTTTCTCTTTGTGAACAACCTCTTCAACTAAAGTATTCCACTGTTTACAACCACCACATTGTCCCATCCACTTAGGATGCTTACTACCACAGTTTTGACAAAAAAAAGCTGTTTTTACTTTAGACATTTAAAAAAAAATTAAATAATATTATATAAACAAATTAAACAAAAAAAGCCGATTCACAATGAATCGGCTTAATAATATTTACTATTAACTAACTAATTAGCTAAAATAATAATCTTATTGTCGTTTAATTCCAACGTACCAAAGTTAATTGGCAAATGATAAGTATCATTGGAAACTTTAGTAAACTTTGAACTAAAGGCTTCTTTTATAGAAATGTTGCTCCCTGTAAACTTAATCTCACCTTTCACTAAGACAGATACAATAGAGGCGTGATTGCTTAACATCTGAAACTCCCCATCTGCTCCCGGTACAGATACCATTGTAACTTCTCCAGAAAATAATGTAGCCTCAGGCGATACGATTTCTAATCTCATGATCTATATATTTAATTGATTATTAAAATTCAGCGTTCATTTTCTCTCCAGCCTCAATTACTTCTTCAATTGAACCTTTTAAGTTGAATGCTGATTCTGGTAAATGATCTAATTCACCATCCATAATCATATTGAATCCTTTGATAGTTTCTTTAATATCTACTAAAACACCTGGGATACCAGTAAATTGCTCTGCTACGTGGAAAGGTTGAGATAAGAATCTTTGAACTCTACGAGCTCTGTGAACAGATAGCTTATCTTCTTCTGATAACTCTTCCATACCAAGAATTGCAATAATATCTTGTAACTCTTTATATTTTTGAAGAATCTCTTTTACTCTTTGTGCACAAGCATAATGTTCGTTTCCTAAAACATCTGCAGATAAAATTCTAGAAGTAGAATCTAATGGATCTACCGCTGGATAAATACCTAACTCAGCAATCTTACGAGACAATACTGTTGTAGCATCCAAGTGAGCAAACGTAGTTGCAGGAGCCGGGTCAGTTAAATCATCCGCAGGAACATAAACAGCTTGTACTGAAGTAATAGATCCTTTTTTAGTTGAAGTAATACGCTCTTGCATAGCACCCATTTCAGTAGCTAAAGTAGGTTGGTATCCAACCGCAGAAGGCATACGTCCTAATAAAGCTGAAACCTCAGAACCTGCTTGAGTAAAACGGAAAATATTATCCACGAAGAATAAAACATCTTTACCTTGGTCATCACCAGCACCATCACGGAAAAATTCTGCAATAGTTAAACCTGATAAAGCAACACGCGCACGTGCTCCTGGTGGCTCATTCATCTGTCCGAAAACAAACGTAGCTTTAGAATCAATCATTCCTGGTCTATCTACCTTAGATAAATCCCATCCTCCATTTTCCATTGAAGTCATGAATTCCTCACCATATTTAATAATACCTGACTCTAACATCTCACGAAGTAAATCGTTCCCTTCACGAGTACGCTCACCAACTCCTGCGAAAACAGAAAGTCCACCGTGTCCTTTAGCAATATTATTAATTAATTCTTGAATCAAAACAGTTTTACCAACACCAGCACCACCGAACAATCCAATCTTTCCTCCTTTAGCATAAGGCTCAATTAAATCGATAACCTTGATACCTGTGAAAAGAACTTCTGTTGAAGTAGATAAATCTTCGAATTTTGGAGCTTCACGGTGAATTGGCAATCCAGCAACACCTACTTTTGGCAAGTTTCCTAGACCATCAATAGCGTCACCAACAACATTAAACAATCTACCAAACACTTCTTTTCCAATTGGCACTTGGATAGGAGATCCTGTAGCGATAACTTCGTAACCTCTACTTAATCCGTCTGTTGAGTCCATTGAAATTGTACGAACTGTATCTTCTCCAACGTGTGATTGTACTTCAAGTACTAATTTAGAACCATCTGCTTTTGTGATTTCTAATGAATCATAAATTCTCGGAAGTTCGGAATTCTCTGTGTTGAAGACTACATCAACAACAGGTCCGATGACTTGCGCAACTTTTCCTGTAACTTTAGACATTGCTTATGTATTTATTTAACAGCTATTTACCTTTATTGAAAAATACTACTTTTTCAGAGTGCAAAGATAGTTTTTTTCTCGTAATATAAAAAGCTTGAAAATCTTTTTTTTAAAAAAAACGAACTTATGAAAAAAGTCCACTCTTATCCTTTATTCTACTGTAACACTCTTAGCCAAATTCCTTGGTTGATCAACGTTACAATTTCTTAATACTGCTATATGGTAAGACATTAATTGCAAAGGAATTGTTGCTAAAATTGGCGTAAGAGCCTCAGAAATTCCAGGCATCTCTATAACATGATCAGCTAATTTTCGAACTTGCGTATCTCCTTTAGTCACAACTGCTATAATTTTCCCATTTCTAGCTTTAATTTCCTGAATATTGCTCACAACCTTATCGTAATGCATTTGGTCTGGCGCGATTACAATAACTGGCATATGCTCATCAATTAATGCGATTGGTCCATGCTTCATTTCTGCTGCAGGATAACCTTCTGCATGAATATAAGATATTTCCTTTAATTTTAATGCACCTTCTAAGGCAACAGGATAATTATACCCTCTACCTAAATAAAGACAATTATTAGAATTCTTATAAACTTTTGAGATCTCTAATACTTCTTTATCTTGAGTTAAAGCCTCTTGTACACGTTCTGGAATTAGCTCTAATTCATGTAAATATTTTAAATATTCCGAATTAGGTAATGTTCCTTTGGCTTTAGCCAAACGCAAGGCAATTAAGGTTAATACCGTTATCTGTGTCGTAAATGCTTTAGTGGAAGCCACACCGATCTCCGGACCTGCATGTGTATAAGCCCCAGCATGAGTCTCTCTAGAGATTGAAGACCCTACAACATTACATACTCCAAAAACGAAAGCTCCTCTGCTTTTAGCTAACTTAATTGCAGCTAAAGTATCAGCTGTTTCTCCACTTTGAGAAATAGCGATAATAATATCGTCACTAGAAATAATTGGATTTCTATAACGGAATTCAGAAGCATACTCAACTTCTACAGGAATTCTTGCGAACTCTTCTATAACATATTCTGCAACTAAACCAGCATGCCAAGAAGTTCCACAAGCAACGATAATAATACGTTTAGCCTTAAGAAACTTATCTAAATTATCCTCTATCCCAGCCATTCTAATAAGTCCTTGACTAGCCAATAACCTACCGCGGAAAGTATCTCTAATAACCTCTGGTTGCTCATAAATCTCCTTCAACATAAAATGGTCATATCCATTTTTTTCTATTTGCTCTAAATTCAATTGCAACTCTTGTACATAATGATCTACCAAAGAGTCATCTTTAATTTTTCTGATAGTTAATGGCTTGTGTAAACGAATAATAGCCATCTCTTCATCTTCTAAATAAATAGCATTATTGGTATACTCAATAAACGGAGAGGCATCCGATGTAATAAAATATTCATTATCACCTATACCAATAGCTAAAGGACTACCAAGTCTTGCTGCTACAATCTCGTTTGGTTTTTTTATATCCATCACGGCGATAGCATACGCACCAATAACTTGATTTAAAGCAATTTGAACTGCTTTACCCAGCTTAACCCCTTGTGTTTTCTGAACATCTTCAATCAAATTAACTAATACTTCGGTATCTGTATCTGAATGAAAAATGTATCCTCTTTTAATTAATTCTTGCTTTAAGGAGTCATAGTTCTCTATAATTCCATTATGGATAATAACTAATTCGCCTGAATTAGAAAAATGTGGGTGTGAATTAACATCATTTGGAACACCATGGGTGGCCCAACGAGTATGTCCTATACCTACAGTTCCTACCTTAACTTGCTCAGTACTTTTTTGCTCTAAATCAGCAACTTTTCCCTTAGTTTTACTCAAGTTAATTTTTTCTCCGTCAAAAATAGCCAATCCTGCACTATCATATCCTCTATACTCTAAACGAGTAAGTCCTTTAATAATAACGGGGTAAGCTTGTCTATGGCCAATGTAACCAACAATTCCACACATATATTGTTGTTATTTAAGTTCTGTAAAAAATATTTCTAATTTCATTTTACTACCCACAGGTACAGCACTACTAGTTCCATGTAAAACCGTCCCTAAAGGAGTAGTTACACTATATGAAGGGATACTATTTATGTCCTGTGGAACATTACTAATAGGATCTTTTAATTTTTTGAATACTAATTCATTTACTGTACTAGTAAACTCATTACTGACAACTATTGCTAGCTTAGGGCTTCTAACAACATCACTCTCCAAAAGAGACTGAATGTGCTCCCTAACTCTAATTCTATAGGTAAAACTTTCTCTTTTGCTATCTTCTTTCTGCTCAATAAACTCTCCGCCATAAGTACTTTTATCGGTAGAGGCATCATTGGCAAAATCCGCTAAAATTTGACTATCATCGTAATTATACAAAAATAAACGAGGTGGATTAATACTATTACCCATAACCTGTTTATCAACGTAAACGGTTAAAAAAGCGTCATTAATTAAAAGATTCTGTTCTCTTAAATTCTTAAGTTCCTCAAAGTCGTTTTGCTTAAAAATCTCTACAACCCCTAAACTTCCTTGTCCACCTTTCAAATAAAGAGAAGCATCACCTGCTTGTTTATCAGAAGCACTCAACATACCAGCATACCCCTGATCATTAGTACTTTGCATTAAATTAATAATAGTATTATTTGTAGCTACCATTGATCCAGTAGTTGAACCTCCAAAGTGAGCTAATGAAAATTTTATTTCTCCTCTTACTTTCTCTGTGGTTTGATTTCCTTCTGCATCTACATTAACTTGATCTTTGGTATAAGTAGCTCTAAGATAACCTTGTCCTAAAGCCAAAAGACCAATAGCACCTTTACTACCATTTGAACTAGCTTTTAAATAAAGTCCTCTAAAAACATCACTCTGGGTATCAGCATTAGCTAACGCATCAATATTACTTAGGAAAAAATCTTGGAAATAGGCTTTATTAAGATCAATCCAAAACCCTGGATTAAGCCTCTCTTTTACAATTGCATTCCCACTATCATCTACTTCAATTGTACCTGACTCATCATACTGATAGATATTAATCGCATTTTTATTAAATGAAACATTTTTATTCTGAAGAGCTATGAAGGAATCATTTAAAACAACACCAGTATTATTATCATTAAATAAACCGAAATCATTATTATAGTAAAAAATATCACCTCCATTAATTGGGTTATCTAGAGAGATAAGATAAGTATTTTGATATACTTTCAGATCAAAATCCCCATCTCCGTAAACACTATTCAAGGTGTAAGAGTAAATATTATCTTCTAATTTATCTGGTACTGAATTATAAAAAGGTATGTATAGATAAACGGAATCAAACACAGCTGTTTGATTTAATTCAGTAAAATTAGTTGATTCAGTGGCTAGATTTAACGCTAAACTATTAGAAACATTCCCAAAAAAATCATCGTTTAAAGATCCGATACTAAATTCTGGTAGACTAGTTGTTTCAACAGGACCTGTTTGCTGACTGTAAGCTTTAATATCTTTTACAACATATGATTCTACCTCAAAGTCTCCTCCTCCAATGATATCGGAACCAGCACTAGTATAATCACTATCGCAAGATTGCAATGCTAAAAATCCTAACGAAAGGAATAATCCTTTAAATATATTTTTTTGATTCATGTATTCTAATACAAAATTGGTTTGTTAAAAATCTAAAGAAATTTTTTATAAAACTCACTATACGCTACAGCAAACTCTTCTTTAGGTACGAAAGGTAAAAAAGGTTTTTCAGAAGATTCTATAATTTTTGTTAAATTTAAACCTATATCTTCCGAAGCCATAATTACACCATCCGAGTTTTCAATAGCATTTTTCATGATATTTTCATAAGTAGGCTCATTAAAATCAGCTATAATTTCTTCCGACAATCCATCAAAAGCAATCTTTTCTTTCATTTTACTGCTCAATTGACCATTAAAACCTTCTCCAAAAACAGATGTAACAATCTTTGTGTCACCAAAAATAGCCTCGTCTTTATAGTAATGCTTTAAATAAATAGGCAATAAAGAAGCCATCCATCCTTGTACATGGATAACATCTGGAACCCAATTTAATTTCTTCACAGTCTCTATAACTCCTTTTGTAAAGAAAATTGCTCTTTCGTCATTATCGGCAAATAAATTTCCGTCGTCATCTGTAAAAGTAGATTTACGTTTAAAATACTCATCATTATCGATAAAGTAAACTTGAATTCTCTCTTTAGGAATAGACGCAACTTTAATAATTAACGGCATATCCATGTCATTAACAACTAAATTCATCCCTGATAATCTAATTACTTCGTGCAATTGATGTCTACGCTCGTTTATACTTCCGTATCTAGGCATAAAAATTCTTATTTGCCCGCCTTGGTCATTGATCATCTTTGGAGCATCATAAGACGTTAATGAAACTTCATTTTCAGCTAAATAAGGTACCACTTCAGATGATACGTACAATATCCTCTTTTCTTTCATATTCATTCGTAATTTCTTTGGGTGAAATAAATAAACGTTGCAAATTTACAAAAATTTAGTGAGTTATTTTCTAAATAACTAATTTTGCGAATATTTTAAACAGAAAGCTAATGTTTCTTTTTAGTACTAAAGCCGAATTACAAGAGTATTTAAACACCTTTAGACAGGCTAATAAAACCATAGGTCTAGTACCTACAATGGGGGCTATACACCATGGTCACCTATCATTAATGCAACAATCTTTAGAGCAAAATGATTGCACGGTAGTGAGCATTTTTGTCAACCCTACCCAATTCAATAATCCAACGGATTTGGAAAATTACCCTAGAACACTAGAGAGGGACATGCAAACCATTACTGTCTTATCGGATAAAATTGTGGTATTTGCGCCAACTGTAGAAGAGATGTATCAACAAAACGAAGTAGCTCAAGATTTTGATTTCGACGGACTTGAACATCAAATGGAAGGAGCTCAACGTCCAGGTCATTTTAATGGGGTTGGAACAATTGTGAAAAAATTATTCGATTTAGTAGAACCCACCAATGCTTATTTTGGAGAAAAAGATTTTCAACAACTACTTATCATTAAGAAATTGGTCGAAAAGCATAATATTCAAATAAATATTATTGGAGTACCTATCTTTAGAACCCCACAAGGCCTTGCTTTGAGTTCAAGAAATGAGCGTATTTCTGATCAAGGTTTGGACAAATCTTTATTTCTATTTCAAGTACTTGGAAAAGCAAAAGAGCTTTTTCAAAAAGAAAGTATTGAGAAAGTTAATCTATTTGTTGCCAATGAATTTAAAAATAATCCTACCTTTGAACTCGAATATTTTACCATAGCAGAAGAGCACTCTTTACAACCTGCACAACAAAAACAAGCAGGGGTTTGCTATAGAGGTTTTCTAGTTGCTCATATAGAAGGTATTCGATTAATTGACAATTTAAAGTTTAACTAAAACTAAAGCGAAATGCAAGTTGAAGTAGTAAAATCTAAAATACACCGTGTAAAAGTAACAGGTGCTGATTTAAATTACATCGGTAGCATCACTATTGATGAGGCTTTATTAGAAGCTGCTAACATGATTGAGGGAGAAAAAGTTTCTATTGTTAATGTTAATAATGGAGAGCGTTTTGAAACTTATATTATTCCAGGTACTAGAGATTCGGGAGAAATATGTTTAAATGGACCTGCGGCACGTAAAGTACATAAAGGGGACATAGTAATTATAATATCTTACGGAATCTTAGATTTTGAACAAGCAAAAATATTCAAACCAGCTATTGTCTTCCCTGACGAGCAAACAAACTTATTAAGATAATTATTTCTTCATTGAAAAAAAAAATAAGTAAAATAGCCAATACAACACTCCCTCTAATTTTGGGAGTGTTCTTGGTATATTATGCTTATAATCAATTCAGCGAGCAACAAATCAAGGAGATAATTCTCAACTTCACTAAAGCTAAGTACAAATATATATTTTTAGCTTCAATATTCACTTTAATAAGTCTTTGGGCACGAGCCTTTCGTTGGAAGTATGTTTTATCACATATGGGTTATTCTAGTAACACCTCAACTAACTTTATGGCCATATCCATTGGGTATCTTTTGAACTTAACTGTTCCACGATCAGGCGAAGTATCTAGAGCACTGGTTTTACAAAAATACAACAACATACCTTTTGATAAATCCTTTGGTAGTATAATAGCCGAACGTATCATAGATCTGATATGTTTACTTTCATGTGTTAGTTTAGCACTAGTTTTGCAATACGATATATTAAAGGAATTTCTATCTAACTATATTTCATTAGATAAAACCCCTACTGTAATAGGAATACTTCTGTTTGCAATACTGAGTATATGGGTAGTGTTTTTTTGGGCGAAACATAGCATTATTACTTTTATCAAAAATAAAATAAGTGGTCTACTAGAAGGAATCTCTAGCGTTGTTAAAATGGAGAAAAAAATAAGTTTTATACTCTTAACCCTTTTAATCTGGACTTGTTATATAGCAACTTTCTATTGTGCCACTTACGCACTGGCATCAACTTCACACTTATCCTTTGGGGCTATAATGGCAGCCTTTATTGCTGGAAGTTTTGCCATTTCTTTTACTAATGGAGGAATTGGTGCATTTCCGTTAATCATTACTGAGATTCTAAGTTTCTATAACGTAAATGCTGTTAACGCAGCATCTTTTGGTTGGATTATTTGGACAACGCAAACTGCAATCATTGTTATACTAGGTGCTATATCTTTTTTGTTATTACCTCTTGCGTTTTCTAAAAAGTAATTTTTTTATTAAAAAAATATCAAAAAAAAAGCCAGACAAATTGTCTAGCTTTTCTCTGCTCCCCCTCTTGGGCTCGAACCAAGGACCCTCTGATTAACAGTCAGATGCTCTAACCAACTGAGCTAAGGAGGAAGGTGATGTATTACCTTTATTGCGTTGCAAATATAAGAGCTTTTTTCTTTCTTTACAAAGAAAATACATCAAAATAATTCCTTTTTAATTACTCATTTTTCAGGGTTGGCAACATCAATTTATAACGAGTTGCCAATAAGCGTATTACAAAAACAGAAGTTGCTGTGACAACTTGAATTAAAACAGTCTCCAACTCAAAATAAGTTAATAAATAATAAATACACACCCCAATAACACAAGTTACTGCATACCATTCCTGCCTAAATATTGCAGGAATCTCATTAATTAACATATCTCTGATGATACCACCAACCACTCCTGTACAAGTAGCCATAACGATTACTACCCACATTGGATAATCAAGAGCCAGAGTTTTTTCTGTACCAACCACTACAAACAATCCAAGGCCAATACTGTCAAACCATAAAAAAGTATTGTTTAACCTAATAAGTCTTTTAGAAAACATGACAACCACCAAAAGGGCGATAATCGTTCCCCAAGCATAAAGAGAAGTTAGTAACCAAAATGGTGTCAATCCAAGCAAAATATCTCTTAAAGTACCTCCACCTGTAGCGGTTGCAAAACCAACAACTAAAGCCCCAAACCAATCTACATTTTTTGCTGAAGCCAAACGTATTCCTGAGATAGCAAAAGCAATAGTACCTATAAATTCTATAACAACAACAAAATTTATGGTATCCCACATATATAACAAAGAATCTATCATGTAAAATATATTGATTTTAAGCCACCTTATTTTATGACAATCGACTTTTTGTTGACAAAATTAAGTAAACCTTCAATAGACATCTCTCTTCCAATACCAGAAAACTTATTACCACCAAAAGGCACTCTTGGATCAGATATTACCATCTCATTAATAAATACTGCGCCATCCTCTAATTTAGAAATTTTACTCTTTAAAAGGTCTATGTCTTTAGAGAAAAGAGAAACTCCTAATCCAAACCTAGAGTCATTACTAAGGTCAATTGCTTGATCTAGATCAGTAAATCCTACCACAACAGCCAATGGGCCAAAAGTTTCTTGGTTAAAACAAGGCATACTAGGAGTGACTTGACTTAGTAAAGTTGGTTCAAACCAATTTTCATCTCTTTTTCCTCCAAATTCTAATTTAGCTCCTTGTTTTATCGACTCTTGCATAATATTCTCCAATTCAATAGCTAAATCTTCTCTAGCCATATTTCCTATAGTAGTAGATGGATCCATTAAATCACCTCTTTTAAGGGTTTTAACTTCTTTAGAAAAGCGATCAATAAACTCCTCTAGAATAGATTCATGTATTAAAAAACGTTTTGCCGCAATACAACTCTGTCCAGTATTTTGAAAACGAGCCGACACTGCTAGAGGAACAACTTGTTCTAAATCTGCATCTTGACAAACTATAAAAGCATTACTACCTCCAAGTTCTAAAACCACAGGCTTGATAAGTTCTCCTGCTTTCTGGGCCACAGCACTTCCAGCGGCTTCACTTCCTGTTAAAGAAACACCCTTAATAACGGGGCTTTCTATAACACTGGCTACCTTAGCCGCCGCAATAGACAAATTCTGATAAATATTACTATACCCTTCAATAGTAAAACACTCCTGCAATGCTTTAGCCGATAGGGGAACATTACTAGCGTGCTTAACAACAACTGTATTTCCCGCTACAATGGCTGGAATAGCAAAACGAAACACTTGCCAAAAAGGAAAGTTCCAAGGCATTACCCCCAAAATAACCCCCAAAGGATCGTTTACAGTATAGGTTTGTGACCAATTAGTTTTAATAGTTCTTCCTTGAATAATTTGCTCAGCGTTTTCGATGTAGTAATCGATTAACACAGCACATTTTTTAACCTCTGCAATACTTTGAGAAATAGGCTTATGCATATCCTTGGTCATTTGTTCTGCATAAAGTAAAGTATTATCCAAAAGCTTTCTCTTAACTTTCTCCAAATAAAGAACTCTTTGGCTAACACAAAGCTCTTTCCATTCGAAATAAGACACATTTGCCTGTTGTAATTGGTGTTCGATATCTTTTTCCATATATAAATTTTTACAGACTAGAAAGTTACTAAAACAAACTTGTCCAATTATTGATTATAAACTACCTTAGTAACCAGAAAAAACAACTATTATGAAAAGAAATACTAATATTTTTCTTCTGGGTATCGTACTTTTAATGGCTACCATTATTTTATTTACCTTAGACCTTATTAACGATCAAACTGCATACTTTATTGGTTCAGTTTGTATGGTTATGATTGCAATGCCTATTGTTATCTATATTTTTAATAAAGCAGGCTAACTTTAAAAATTATACTACAAATGAAAAACAACCTTTTACTTTTAAGTCTAGGTTTAATCTTAATTGCATTAACGCTTTTCTTACAAACCCAAAACATTCTAAGTGAGACAGGAAGCTCTATCGGTCTAGTAATAGCCTTAATCATCACTGTAATACCACTTTCCAAGCTAGTATTTAAGAATTTAAAAAAATAAAAAAACCGGTATAGTAATATACCGGTTTTTATTTATTATTTCAATACCTTCTCAAGATTTTCTAACATTTCTTCGCTCATCGATGCTAAATCATACTTGCACTTCCATCCCCAATCTTTCATCGCACTAGAATCATCAATACTAGCTGGCCAACTATTAGCAATAGCCTGACGGAAATCCGGATTGTATTGTATAGTAAAATCAGGTATATGCTTTTTTATTTGTTCATAAATCTGCTCAGGAGTAAAAGATACCCCTGCTAAATTATAAGAAGATCTAATCTTCACATCTTCTTTCTTTGCCTGCATAATTCCAACAGTAGCATTCAAAGCATCATCCATATACATCATTGGCAATGCAGAATCTTTACTTAAGAAGCAGTCATAGTGTTTATCTTGGATTGCTTTATAAAAAATATCCACAGCATAATCTGTAGTACCTCCACCTGGGGGTGTGGTCCATGAAATTAAGCCAGGGTATCGTATACTTCTAACGTCCACTCCAAATTTATTAAAATAGTATTCACACCAGCGTTCTCCAGATTGTTTAGAAATACCATATACAGTACTTGGTTCCATCACTGTATATTGAGGAGTATTAAATCTAGGGGTTGTTGGTCCAAAAACAGCGATAGAAGACGGCCAGAAAATTTTCTTTATTTTTCCTTCCTTAGCAAGATTTAAAACATGAAACAAAGAGTTCATATTTAATTCCCAAGCAAAAGCGGGGTTTTTCTCTGCAGTAGCAGAAAGCAAAGCAGCCATTAAGTAAACTTCATCGACTTGATACTTCTCTACCACAGCAGCAACAGCCTCATAGTCCATTGCATTAATAATCTCAAATGGCCCTGAGTTCATTAAGACCTCATTACCTTCTCTAATATCCGAGGCTATTACGTTCTGATTACCGTATATTCCTCTTAACTTTAATGTAAGCTCGGATCCTATTTGTCCGCATGCTCCAATGATTAGAATTTTGGTTCCCATTAAACTAATGTTTTAATTCCTTACAAATATAACTTAACTACTCACATATTATCAAAAATAATTAGGTTTACTTTCACCTTAAGATAATATTCCATTTAACTGTGCATTTGTTAAGTTATAACTTTGTAAATTTGAAGCATATTTATTTTAAGATGAAAAAAGGAATATTTCTTACTTTACAAATACTTTTAACTTGTTTGTTACTATTCTCTTGTCAAGAGAAAGATAAAATGCAACAGAGCTTAAAAGACAGAGCTTTACTCCATCAAGATAGTGTTTTTAACTTTCTTGAAGATTCTTGGCACTTTACACTAAAGCAACCTTCTAGTGAATTGAACCAAATACTAGAGCAGTGGAAGATATGGCAAGAATTCACCCAAGAATTAGAGATAAAACCTGTTACCTCAATTAGAGCCTTTCAGAATCAAATTAAGGTAATTGATAATAAACTACAATCTCTAATATATTTAAAATATCCAGAACAATTAGATACCGCAGATATTAAAGCTAGGATAACTGTTTTATCTACTTCTTTGAAGAATTTAAATATGTTTTTACACTTACAGCATATTGAAATAGATAAGATTCAATACGCCTTAGATCAAGTAAATGAAAACTTAGATATCTTAATGACCCAAATGCAAAACAATCTAAGCAAACCTACTTTACACACTCCAAATTCCACTAGTGATGTTGAGTTGCTTTTAGATACAGTTAGAAGAGCTAATCCAAATAACTAAAAAAGCCATAAAAAAAATGGATGTTAAAAAATTATTTGCTAAATCCTCTAAGACACAATTAATCTTAAAAGATTTACAAACCAATAAACAAAAATTACATTTTAAAGGTCTAGTAGGGTCTTCTATATCCTTTTTAGTAGAAAATATCTTTACACAAGGCGATCAAACGTTCTTATTACTTTTTAACGACAAAGAGCAAGCCGCATATCACCTAAATGACTTAGAGGCTCTTATAAATAAACAGGATGTCTTATTTTATCCTAGTTCTTATAAAAAGCCATATCAAATTGAAGATACCGATAATGCAAATATTCTCTTAAGAGCAGAAGTTCTAAATCGTATCAACTCCTCTAAGAAACCTCTTGTTATTGTATCATATCCCGATGCTATCTTTGAAAAAGTAGTAACACAAAAAACATTAGAGCAAAATACTTTGAAGATCAAAGTACAAGACAAATTAAACATTGAATTTTTAAACGAAACTCTTTTTGAATACAACTTCAAACGAGTTGATTTTGTTGCAGAACCAGGAGAGTTTGCTCTAAGAGGAGGAATAGTAGATGTTTTTTCTTTTTCAAATGATCACCCATATAGATTAGAATTTTTTGGAGATGAAATAGACTCCATCAGAACTTTTGATGTTGAAACTCAATTATCCCTAGAACTAAAAAATAAAATAACTATTCTTCCTAATTTAGAAGATAAATTTACCCAACAAACAAGAGAGAGTTTCCTAAAGTATCTACCAGTCTCCAGTGTTGTCTTAAATCAAAATATTACCCTGGCCGAGCAAAGACTAGAGGATCTATTTTCCAAAGCAAACAAAGCATATGACCAACTTTCCAAAAGTGTTAAACATGCTACACCTGAGCAAATGTTTATTGGATCCAAGGAATTTATTAAAGACTTAGAGCTCTTAAAAAGTATAGAATTAACCTCTACACAAACTTTCGAAAACCCAAAGACTTATGAATTTATAACCAAACCTCAACCTTCTTTTAATAAACAATTTGACCTTTTAGCTAAAGATTTAATTCAAAATTCGCAAGATGGTTTAACCAATTACCTCTTTTGCGCAAATGAAGGGCAAGCTAGGCGATTTAAAGAGATTTTTACAGCTTTAAAAGAACAAAATAACAATTTAGAGGCAGTTTCTTATAAGACATTAGTTTTTCCATTGTATGAAGGTTTTATAGATTTAGAAAATCAAATTGCTTGCTATACGGACCATCAAATTTTTGAAAGATACCATAAGTTTACAATAAAAAACACTGCTACAAAAAAACAAACTATTACCCTAAAAGAATTAACATCTTTGAGCGTAGGAGATTATGTGACCCACATTGATCACGGTATTGGTAAATTTGGAGGATTACAGAAAATAGAGGTAGATGGAAAAACACAGGAAGCCATTAAATTAGTCTACGCTGATAATGATCTTGTCTATGTAAGCATTCACTCGTTACACAAAATAGCTAAATACAATGGTAAAGATTCCGTAGCTCCTAAAGTACATAAAATAGGTTCTAACGTATGGAAAAACCTTAAAAATAAGACTAAAGCAAGAGTTAAACACATTGCATTTAATCTTATTCAACTTTATGCCAAGCGAAAATTGCAAAAAGGGTTCCGTTTCGCACCAGATAGTTACTTACAGCACGAGCTAGAAAGTTCCTTTATATATGAGGATACTCCAGACCAAATATCTGCTACACAGGATGTGAAAAACGACATGGAAAGTGATCGTCCTATGGATAGATTAATCTGTGGTGATGTAGGTTTTGGAAAAACGGAAGTAGCCATTAGAGCAGCTTTTAAAGCAGTTGAAAACGGAAAACAAGTAGCCATATTAGTTCCAACAACTATACTTGCTTTCCAACATTTTAAAACATTCAGCGAACGATTAAAAGATATGCCTCTAAGAGTGGATTACCTTAATCGCTTTAGAACTACAAAGGAAAAAACGGAAATTTTACATCAACTTGCACTTGGAAAAATTGATATCTTAATAGGTACGCATCAAATTGTTAATAAAAATGTTGTCTTTAAAGATCTAGGATTACTAATTATCGATGAAGAACAAAAATTTGGAGTGGCCGTTAAAGATAAGCTAAAAACCATTTCCGAGAATGTAGATACCTTAACCCTAACAGCTACCCCTATTCCTAGAACCTTGCAGTTCTCCTTAATGGCTGCTAGAGATTTATCGGTTATATCTACTCCACCACCCAATAGATACCCTATTGAAACACAAGTGATTGGTTTTAACGAAGAAATTATAAGAGATGCCATTTCTTACGAAATAGAACGTGGAGGACAAGTGTACTTTATTAATAATCGAATTGAGAATATTAAGGAGGTAGCTGGTATGATTCAACGATTAGTCCCTGATGCTAAAGTAGGAGTAGGTCATGGTCAATTAGATGGTAAAAAACTCGAAGAATTAATGTTATCATTCATGGATGGTAAATTCGACGTTTTAGTTGCTACAACAATTATTGAAAGTGGTTTGGATGTACCTAATGCCAATACTATTTTGATTAATAATGCCAATAATTTTGGACTATCCGACTTACACCAAATGAGAGGAAGAGTCGGTAGGAGTAACAAAAAAGCTTTCTGTTACTTTATTTGCCCACCCTTTTCACTTATGACAGAAGAAGCAAGAAAAAGAATTCACGCCCTAGAACAATTTAGTGACTTAGGAAGTGGCTTTAATATAGCTATGAAAGATCTAGAAATTAGAGGCGCTGGAGATATTTTGGGAGGAGAACAAAGTGGTTTTATTAACGAAATCGGATTTGAAACCTATCAAAAAATCATGCAAGAAGCTATAGATGAGTTAAAACAAGACGAGTTCAAAGAACTTTATCAAGACCAAGAGTCTGAGAAAGATATTGTTTTTGTAAAAGAAACTCAAATTGATACAGACTTCGAAATTCTTTTCCCTGATGAATATATAAACAACATTAGTGAGAGACTTAATTTATACAATGAACTAAGTCAATTGGAAAACGAAGATCAATTAAAAGCCTACGAAGATCGCTTAGCAGACCGTTTTGGTCCCTTGCCAAAACAAGCTATAGATCTTTTAAATAGCTTAAGAATAAAATGGTATGTAGCAAAAATGGGAATTGAGAAAGTAGTATTGAAAAAAGGAAAAATGCTCTGCTATTTTGTTTCTGCTAAGGAAAATGCTTTCTATCAATCCAGCTCTTTTAATCAAATTCTTAGTTTTGTTCAACACAATTCGAATATATGCACCATTAAAGAAAAACAAACAAAACAAGGTTTACGTTTAATCTTGACTTTTGACCAAGTTAAGTCTATTCAGAAAGCTTTACAATACTCACAACTATTATATAATCACTAGCACCGATTAGAATCTCAAAAGATAAAAAATGAATACCAATACTATAAAAGTTATAGCCTTTGATGCCGACGACACACTTTGGATAAATGAACCTTTCTTTAACCAAGCTGAAAAACAATTCTGCATCTTACTGGAAGATTACCTAACCCACCAAAGTATCTCACAGGTCTTATTTAAAACCCAGATTGACAACTTACCCTTATATGGTTACGGTATAAAAGGTTTTACACTTTCCATGTTAGAAGCATCCCAATACATATCCAAAGGGCATGTTTCTTCTAATACTACCAAAAAAATTCTGCAAATAGGAAAAGAACTTTTAACTAAACCGGTAGAGTTATTAGATGATGTAACAAACGTGCTACAGGAGCTACAAAGTAAATATAAGCTTGTGGTGGCCACCAAAGGAGATTTGAAGGATCAACACAGAAAGCTTCATAAATCAGGATTAGGTCATTACTTTCATCATATAGAAGTAATGACAGACAAAGAACCTTATGATTATATACAATTATTGAAGCGATTAGATATCACTGCTCAAGAATTTCTAATGATTGGTAATTCACTTCGTTCAGATGTACTTCCAGTATTAGAATTAGGAGGTTACGCTGTTCATGTACCTTTTCACACTACTTGGCTGCATGAACACGTAGATCATGAAGTAGTACATCCTAATTTTAGCACAATTAAGAAACTATCTCAGATTATAGACTTACTGCCATTAAAATCAGGTATTAAATAGAACAAGGTCTCAAATTTGAGACCTTGTTCATTATATATATACTTTAACACTATTATAAAGAGAAACTAATATCCAAAAATCTCTTCTAAAGTAACCTCTTTTACTTGCCCTAGTTTCTGTACACTAGACCAATCCAAAGCCTCTTTTTTACCAAGTAAACCAACATTATATGTTTTAGACTTTACATGCTTGTCAAAGAAGTCCACCAGTTGAGTCATGGTCATCTGCTTTGTTTGCGCATAAATATCCTTATTAATATCATAGTCGATTCCTCGTTTTTTAAGACTTAACCAATAATAAAAGATAGATGATTTAGTATAACGTAAAGTAGCAATATTCTTTAACGTTAAATTCTTAGCACTCTCAAACTGATTATCCGCTTGTGGCATATTATTCATAAGCTCCATCATGGCATCTACAGCTTGGGCGAGTTTATTGGCCTGTGTCCCAACATAAGCACTTACATAATTATATCGACCTTGTTTAACAGCATTCGAATAACCAGCATAAGCAGAATAAGCTAACGATTTCGACTCTCTAATTTCTTGGAACACCACTGAGGCCATTCCTCCTCCAAAATAATTATTAAACACACCACTAGTGGCTAGCAAATCTTTATTAAACAAGGATTCTCTTGAGCGGAATGAAATCTCTGCCTGTACCATGTCGTAAGGAGCAAAATAAACTTTAGAACTACTGGCTGGTTCTGCATAGATTACTGGAGAGGCCACAGGCTTATCTTTTCCTAAATTATGGTATTTAACTAAAGCGTCACTTACATTTGCAAGGTCATTTCCATAATAGAAAACTTCTTGATTATAATCAAAGAAACCTTTAAGGATATCAACTAATTCTTCAGGGTTGATCTGTAATAACTCCTCTTTAGATAATACATCGGTAAAACGACTTTTCTCTCCTGAGCTAGTTACATATGCATTAAGGGCAGACATGATTGCATTTTTATTAAGCTTATTATCTTGTCTAGATTTTAATATTTGATCTACTAAATTCCCATAAGCTTCCCTGTTGACAACTACATTAGTTAAAAACTCTTCTAAAAGAACCACACCTTTGTCTAGATTTTCATTAAGACCTGAAATAGTAATAAAAGTTTGATCCTGTCCGCTTCTAAAAGAATAATCTATTCCCAATTTATAAAACTCCTTCTTTATATCTGCTGCGGAATATTGATCAGTTCCTAAATAATCTAAATACCCAAAAGCCAAACCAACTTTCTTATCATTATCAGAGCCTAGATCAAAAATATAAGTTATAGAACCTAAAGCATTAGTAGTATTGTCTATGCTATATAAAACAGTTTCATTTTGCCCAATCTTTTGGCTTTGTATTTCTTTCTTAAAATCGATAAAAACAGGCTCTATCGGCTTTACTTTAACTTGTTGTAGTTCTTTAAAAAATTGACTTTCACTTTCTCTATTTAAATCTATGGGTGTAATACCAGGGTTTTCAACATGTACAAGATCCTTTTTCTCACCTTGTTCTTTGTATACAACTGCATAGTTATCTTTATAATTATCTTTAGCAAACTGTACTAAATCTTCCTTAGTTATAGAAGACATTTTATCTAAATCCTCCACTACATCTTGCCAAGACCTACCTTTAATAAATGCATCATACATGGCCCCTCCCATCTGAGTATTACTCTCTAGAGCTTTCATAACATCAACTTTTAACTCATTGACAACTGCTTGTAAAAGCCAAGGCTCAAATTCACCTCTTTTTACTTTTTCTACCTGTTGTAAAAGTAAATCTTTCACTTGTTCAATTGTCTGGCCTTGATTTGGCATACCACTAAATAAATGAACACTATAATCTTTCATAATCATAGTATAACCACCAGCATATAATGCCTTTTGTTTTTGATTAATGTCTAAATCTATTAATCCCGCTTGGCCATTATAAAGTAATAAATCTATAAGTGTTAAATACAGAGCATCTTTTGATTTGGCACCATCGAAACGAAATCCGATTTCAACTCTAGCACTCTCAGGACTATAAATAACGGTTTCTTGAATTTTAGTAAGCGGTACTTCTTGGGCAACATATTGCGGTAATTCACTAGATGATCTAAAATCGCCAAAATATTTATCGATTAAAGAAATAGTTGACGCAAACTCAAGGTCACCAACCATTACTACAGCCATATTATTAGCAACATAATAAGTATTAAAGTAATCGTTAATAGCCAACATAGAAGGATTCTTTAAATGCTCTGAGGTCCCGATTGTAGATTGTTGTCCATAGTTACTTTGTGGAAACAACATCGATAACATAGCCTGCATAGAAGAACGCCTATCGTTATCTTGAGAACGATTAAACTCCTCATAAACTGCTTCTAATTCTGTGTGAAACAAACGTAGAACAAGTTCCGAAAACCTTTCCGACTCAATCATTAAAAACTTCTCTATTTCATTGGAAGGTATTATATTTTGATATACAGTCTCTTCAAACCAGGTATGTGCGTTTGTTGCCACAGCTCCAATAGAAGCAACTGACTTATCGTATTCATTTGCTACAGCATACTGAGAAGCAACCTTTGATAGAGAATCTATTTGTTTATAAAGTGCATCTTTTTGCACAACATCATTAGATGCCTTATGCTTTTCATATAAATCAGATATTTGAGCTATATACTGCTGCTCGATATCCCAATTAACTGTCCCAAGATTACTAGTTCCTTTAAACAACATATGTTCTAGATAATGGGCAAGTCCAGTATTATCACTAGGATCACTGTTTGATCCTGCTCTGACTGGTATATATGTTTGAATAAGAGGTTTATCTTTATTTTGTGCCAAATAAACCTTTAATCCATTCTTAAGAGTATAAACCCTTGTATGAGACGGATCGTTCTCTACTATCTCATAAGTATAACCATTGGCATCTTTTTTTTCAATAGTCCGATACTGAGCATACATACTAGAAGTAAAAACTAACAATACGCAGCCTAAAACTACATTTTTAATCATAAGGTAAGTCTTTAAGGTTGTTAATGTTATAAAGTAACTAAATAAATCCTTTACTTTTTTAAAACACGTAAAATAAAAAGGCAACTTTCAAAAAATTTTGAAAGTTGCCTTATACAATTATTAGATTCTCACCTAAATATTTAAGTTTTTAATTCGCTAGAGCTTCAAAAATTGGAGTACCAATATTTCCATTAGGCACCTCTATTTTTAATATTTCTGCTATAGTAGGAGCAATATCTGTCATATTAGTAGGTCTAGCTGTTTTACCTGGTTTAACACCCCAACCCATAAACACTGCTGGTATATGAGCATCATAACTTCCCCAAGTGCCGTGAGTAGTACCAGTTCCATCCATAGTTCCACTATACCATTGTGGTTCTAATATATATTGGATAATCCCACTTCGCTTTAAATTATATCCATTGATTATTCTTTCTTTGATTTGTAGAGGAATAGTAGAAGATGAAGCTTTATCCATATCTGTTACAAAAGCAATTCCATCTACTTTCTTTAGTTCGACCACAATTCTATCACGAATAGCCATTTCGTCTAAATCTTTAGCTTGGATTAACTTATTATCTAAATGCACCTGGTAATTACTTAGACTAATAATAAGATTCTCTTGACCAAAGTCTTTTTGTAAAATCTCATTAAGAGCACTTCTTACTTTAGAACTACTAAAGTACCCTGCATTTCCTTTTTTATCTTGATAATATTTTGGATTGTTTGCCGCACCGTGATCCGCACTCAAAAACAACGTATAATTACCTTTACCCACCTTGTTATCTAAATAAGCCATAAAATCTGCCAAATCCTGATCTAATCTCAAGTAGGTATCTTCAATCTCAACAGACTCTATTCCAAATTGATGACCGATATAATCGGTAGAAGATAAACTTACAGCCAAGAAATCAGTAACCTCATTAGGATTATCTCCTAGGTTTTCAGCTTCTATAGCAGCTTTAGCAAAGTCTAAGGTAAGACTATTACCGAAAGGAGTAGCTTTAATTAAATCATAGCCTCCTTCTTTTTTAAGCTTCTTAAGATTTCTAGGAAAAACAGCTTTATTCTCTCCTGCAAATTTTCCTTCGTATGGACTATCATCTGGATTACTTAAAACATAAGTATCTATATCATATAGAGTATTCCAGCCCTTGCTATAATACTGATCCACTTTTCCACTCTTATTAAATGATTTAACCCATCTAGGCAAATCCTGCATATAGTAAGTACTAGTTATCCAATGTCCGCTTTGTCCATCATACCAATAAGCAGCATTTGCAAAATGTCCAGCAGGTAAAATCCCTCCCCTATCCTTTATAGAAATACCAATAACTTTACTTTGGAAATTAGTTGCCAATTTCAATTGATCAGTTATAGTAGAACTCAATAAATTTCTAGGTGATTGTTGACCAACTTTTCCTTGACCACCAACCCCTTGTACACTATCATCTTGTGTACAATACATACTTTGACCAGTAGCTTGAATAATAAAATCATTCCCGGCTATACCATGAATCGCTGGTACACTCCCAGTGTAAAGAGTACTATGTCCGATTGCAGTGAAAGTTGGTACATAATCAATATTTGTATTCTCACTACTAAACCCTTCTTTCAAAAGTCTCTTGAATCCATCTTCTTGATAGCGATCGTAATAACGATATAAGTAATCCCAACGCATTTGATCCACCACTACTCCAACAACTAACTTGGGTTTATCCATTGAAGAAGTATTAGCTAAACTAGCTAAAGAAAACAATCCGCACACAGCGGCAAAAATACTTGTAGTAACTCTCATTTTTTTCTTTTTTAAACACATATACGACTATTAATTCTCTTTAAAGAATAATAGTATTTGAAACATATTATAGTAACTATTGACAAATGTAATAAAACCTAAAAATATCTAGGGCAAAGAAGTAACATTTTTAATCAAGACATATTATCTTAAAATTAAATCATCTTTACTAAACAATAACTAACTCATTCTAAAAAAATAGCCTGAAACATGTTCAGGCTATTTTTAAGTTTTTATAACTTAATCAAAAAAATATTTAGGACTACTTATTAGCAGTTTCTCTTCTTGGAATTACGTAAGTCCAACCATTAGAATCGCTTGGAGCAATACTTCCGGATATTTCCACTGGGAAATTACCTCCTTTAGTATAATCTTCACGAACAATAGAGTCTCCCCAACGTTTTAAGTCAAACCAAGTAGATCCTTCTCCCCATAATTCCAAAGCACGGTAATCTTTGATTTCTTGCAATAGATCAGCACCTTTTACATTACATACATAATCAGGATCTCTTTTTTGGTTTAAAGTCTCTAATAAAGCGATTGCACCGCTTTCATCTCCCATAAAATATTTTGCTTCTGCTTCTGCTAAATACATTTCAGATGCACGAATATGCACTAAATCACCTACACCAGGCATTGCATTAGCTTTTATTTTCAACTGCATATAAGCATAAATCTTAGCTGCTGGGTCAATATCCCCACGAAACTCTCTAGCACGTTGTTCTAATTCCGAATCTTTCTCTACTAAACCAATTTCAACATTATAAGGTGCATCTTTTGGATTTAAGAAAAGTTGAGTTCTAATATCTGTTTGTGGAAATTTATCATAAAGTTGCTTACTAATTCTTCTAGGATAAGTTTTAATCTGAGAAGAAGATGCATTATAAGCCATGTATGCTTGGTAAGAGTAAAAATATAATGTTTGATCAAAAGACCCATAAGAACCCCAGATCCACTCTGAAGTAGCATTACTAAATCCACTAGAATAAGTTTCATCATCCATTAATGGATACTCTCCTCCTGAAGGCTTTTGTCTTGCTAAAGCTGCATGAGTACTAGCTGTAGTGTAATCTTGTTTAGTTAAAGCGGCCTTAGCGAAAATTGCATGAGCAACGCTTTTATCTAAAATGAAAAACTCCTCTGAAGTACGTACAAATTTAGAAGATTCGAATAAAGTTATAGCCTCAGTTAAATCTTGGTATATCAAAGCAAAAGTCTCTCCTAGAGTAGATACTGGTAATTTTTCATTATCAGTACTTGTTTTTAAAACCACACCTGGAGTACTTCCATTAGAAGAGTCTATCCAACGATTACCATAAATCTGAGCCAGCATATAATAAGAATATGCACGGTAAGTATAAGCTTGAGCCTTTAAAGCTTGCTTTTCTGCCTCTGGTCCTTCTGCGTTATCAATGTTTGCTATTACAAGATTAGCATTAGCAATTAAAGAATAATAATAAGACCAAGGATAATAATTATAAATGCTTACATCATTACTATTATTACGCATTAAAATTTGATCTTGAGTTAAGGTCCCCATTGCTGCGGTTAGTGTATTGGCTGGAAACTCTCCATAATACAACTTAATAGTTCCTTCTCCATTAAAGCCTTGTGAGCCTAAATATTGATTAGTCATCAAACGAGCAATACCATTGACTGCCATCTTTGCATTTTTAGTAGTCGCGTAAACTACATCCGGGCCAACTTTATTTGTTGACTGAGTATCTAAGTAATCTGAACTACAAGAACCTAAAGATAGAGCTCCTGCAAACAGTATGTATTGTATATATTTCATAATGTATAGTCTGTATAAAATTATAACCCTAATGTTAATCCTAGACTAAATGTTCTTGGGCTAACAAATCCATTTCGGTTAGTACCATCGAAAGATTGTTGTGGGTTCATTCCCTGTAATTTAGTGAATGTTGCTAAGTTCTCAACACCAAGATTTACATTAAAAGAACTAACTCCCATACGATTTGTTATCGATTTAGGCATGTTGTAATTAAGTGAGATATTCTTTACAACAAAATAACTAGCATCTTTTAAGAAACGATCTGAAAGTGATAAGTTATTTAAAACACTTCTATCAAAGTTAACTGCTGGAATTGCTCCATAAATAATACTCTCTCCTGACATATTATCCATATCATACGATCCTAAGATATCTTTGTGAATCGCACTCGGAGTATTTCCTACACTCATTAAACTAGCATAAGAATAATCGTAAACTTTTCCACCGATAGAATAAGTAAATAAACCATTTAAAGTAAAGTTTTTATAAGATAAAGATGTCGAGAAACTTCCATACATTTTTGGAATTGCAGTACCAGAATATTCTTTCTTACCGTAAGTTCCATTATATGCATAATACTTACCATCTACTTCTGTAATGATACTTTGGTCAGTTACTTTTGTTTTACCTTCTGCCGCTTCACTATCATTTACATAAAACTTATCCGAATCAAATACATATAAAGCATTTCCTGTACTTCCCTCTACTCCAACATATTGGTATAAATAGAATTCATAAATACTTCTACCCTCTTTGATTAACTTAGTACCATTTTCAATACCATTAGCTCTGTTTTCTTCTGGTAAACGATCTACAGTATTTTTTAACCAAGTAGCATTAGCTCCAACACTCCATTTCCAATCATCTGTATTGATAAGATCTACATCGATAGTTAATTCTAATCCTTTATTAGTAATACTACCTAAGTTCGTTGTAACTACAGAAGCTGCACTACCAGTACTAGTAGAACCATTGGATAAAGGCATATTCATGTCAAAAAGTAAGTTATTACTTCTTTTATGGAAATATTCGAAAACGATATTAACTCTATTAAATGCTCTTGCTTCTAATCCTATATCTAAAGAGGATGAAGTTTCCCATTTAAGATCATTATTACCATTTTGAGATTTATATAAAGCTCCAGCTCCACCATTATTACTCATAGTGTAAAAGGTTTGATATGCATACCAATCTGCACCTGAATCATTACCTACCTCACCATAAGAAGCACGTAATTTTAAGTAATCAATAGCATCAACTTTGAAGAACTCTTCCGCAGAAATAATCCAACCTCCACCTACAGACCAGAAGTTACCCCATCTATTATCTTTGTGGAATTTACTACTTGCGTCTCTACGAAAAGATGCCTCTGCAAAATAAGTGTTGTTGTAATCATATTTTACTCTTGACAAATATCCTTCGGTACGATATGTCATTGAGTAATCATATAAGTTAATTGTTTCATTAAAGTTAATCCATTCGCCAAAACCTTCTAAGTTTTGTCTTCCTTTCATACCATATAAATAAGTATATTCCTCAGAATAATTCTCATGTCCAACCAAAGCTTCGATATGGTGTCCACCAAAATCTTTATTCCAGTTTAATAACTGTTGAGTTGTATAAGATTTGTAACGGTAGTTTTCTCTTCTAGAACGACCATCATTACCAGCTCCATCACCTATGATAGCATTTTCATATTTTGCATTCTCACTGTTTCTAAGGCTCATATCACCACGAAGAGTGAAAGTAAAGTCTTCTAAAAACTTAATATCAGCAAAGAAATTACTGTTAATAGTTGTACGGATAATCTTAGTTGAATTCAACTCATTCTCCTGGATCACGTGTCTATCTAAATATTGACGACGACCACCTTGACCTGAATCATATAAGCGATTTCCTTGTCCATCAAGTAAGAAATTACCTGAAGCATCATGCTGATAAACAGAATAGATAGGAGCAATATTTCTAGCAAACATAAATGGATTAGTAAAACTTCCACTATCATCAGTAGTTCCAGCTACAGAGCTAGATTCTTGGTGAGAAGCTGCAACACTACCACCTACTTTTAAATAATCTTTTGCTTGATAATCAGCGTTTACACGTCCAGTGAAACGTTGAAAATCAGTTTTCTTAACATATCCTTCGTCATTTAAATATCCTGCAGAAAAATAAGCACCACCTTTTTCATTGGCTACTCTTCCATTTACTACATAATCTTGACGGTAACCAGTTCTTTCTATTGGGCTATACCAATCTAAATCAGTATATCCATCCTTCATGACAACACCTGAGCGTAAATTTCCATATTGATCAAATAATTCATTATTATTTGCATTATAAATATTTACTCCTAATACGTTCTGAATTAAGTTGTCATTAGCAAACTGATTTGCTTGAGCTAAATTCCAACCTTCATTAGCCTTAGAAGAAAGCAAACCATTTCTATATCCTAAAAAGGATGTTTTCATAAAATCATCAGCACCAATTCTCTCATAATCATCTATTCCACGATTATAAATTCCTTGTTTTACCTGTACGTTAAGAAAGCCTGATCCTCTAGAAGCATTCTTTGTAGTAATCATAATTACCCCATTAGAAGCTCTATTACCATAAAGAGTTGATGCAGAGGCATCTTTCAAAACAGTCATACTTTCAATATCGGCTGGATTCAAATCTGAAATATTTCCAGCATAAGGAGATCCATCAACAACGTAAAGTGGTCTATTACTACCATTTACTGTTGTAAATCCACGAATTCTAACTTCAGGTTCTGAACCTGGCTGTCCAGAAGTATTATTAACTTGTATACCTGCTGCTGCACCTTCTAATGCACCTACTGCGTTAGAAACAGGTCTACTTTCAATTTGTTTAGAATCAATACTAGCAACTGCACCAGTAATAGATTCTTTTGTTGCAGTACCATAAGCTACTACAATTACATCATCCAATAGTTCATCTTCACTACTCATTACGATATTGTAATGAGATCTAGAATCTACGGCAACGTTTTGAGTTGTATAAAATACATAGCTTACAACTAATACATCTCCAGGAGCAGCTTCAAGACTAAAAGCACCATGTTCATCAGCGCTAGTCCCAAAACTAGTTCCTTTTAGTAATACCGAAGCACCAATTAATGGGAATCCATCTTCATCAACAACAGTACCTGTTACTGTTTTTTGTTGAGCAAATAGAACACCACTTACTGTGCACAACACAACAGTTAAGTAAAGTTTTAATTTCATAAATAATTATTTAAGGTTTTTGAGGTGCCCAAAAATAGACAAAAATTCTTAAGAAAAAATTATGTTAATTAAAAACAACTACTTCACAAGCTTAGTATGTAAAAACACTCCAAACAACCATGTAAATAATACCCCTACTTTAAGAATAAAAAATTATTTATATACATAATTTATGTAAATTTTACATATATAACAATATTTAAACATATAAAAGCCCATCGTTAAACTTATCTTAAATTTAACAACAGGCTTTTTATTCCTTATTTAACCTCATCCTTAGGCTAATAAATCCCATGTTCCCAACTAGGGCTCTATCCATTTATAATTTATAACTTAAAAAGACAGCCAAATTACTAGTATAAAGACTCGCTTTAGGTCTATTTTCATTTTCATAAGCATTTGCGTTATCTATTATAGAGGCGAATCCTCTGGAATAGCGCGCTCCTAAACTTACTCCGCAGCTAAAAGAATAACCAATTCCAGCCACTACACCGTAATCCATCTTTTGTAGGTATCCCGAGCTATCTTGATCATTAGAGCTACTTCCGAAAATTTCATAATCTTTATATACCCTTCCTTGGTTATCTACAGCCGTGATACTCGAGTTTACAAGTAGATTTACATAAGGCCCCAGATAAACTTCGATTCCGAAGCTGTTTGCACTTATACTAATTGGGCTAATAAAAATACCATGCATAATAAGCTTAGCATCTAAAGGTCTCTCATTTAAATCGCGCACAAATTTAGCCCCATAATTTTGATAAGAAATTTCATGTTTAAATCCCAGTATGCTACTTATTGGATTATCTACTTGTAAACCAATAAAAAAACTATTATATGGATTTATCTTATGATCACTAGCTAAAAGACCTTTATCTTTTCCTACTAAATTGGAATGTAAATAACCTGCCTTAACATGAAAGCTTACATCCTTATTGTCTTGGGCACTAATACTACTAGTTACAAGAACTAGACATAGAATAATTATATATTTTCTCATCGTACTACTTATTAAAAATCAATATCCCAAATACCTACTGCTCTCTCTAGTTCTACTAATGATATAGCATACTGTAAGAGTGTGTCTGCATAGGATATTTGTGTTTCATTGTAAGTTCTTTGAGCTTCTAATACTTCTAAAAGACTACTAGCTCCTCTTAAATAACTATAATGAATTCCTTGATAAACTTCTTTTGCTTGGTTAAGCATGCCTTTTTGAAAACCACTAATCTGATTTTGTTTTGTTAAATAATTCTGATAAGCCACTTTTATCTGCATTCGAGCTGAAATCTCAAGTTCTTGATAATTCAATAAGCTCATCTGATTTGTATACTGAGCAATCTTGACTCCACTTTCTCTTTTATTAGAAAATTTTAAAGGCACACTAACTCCTACTTTTACTACCGTATGACTAGGGGTAGGAGCAATAATATTCTGGGCATAAGAATTACCTTCAACACCAAGCGAAAGACCTAAGTCCATAACTTTTTCGGCCCTAGCTAATTTGATTTCTTTTCCACTAAGTGAAATATTCTGCTTGGCTATTTGTAAATCTATCCTTGTATAGGCTGACTTTTCTAAAAGTTCTTCTAAAGAAAATAGTCTATCTAAAGCTGTAAAATCGCCCTGTGGCTCTACTAAAACTTCACTAGTATTACTCATCAGAGCATTCAACTCCAATAAAGTCTCAAATAACTCATCCTCAGAATCTTTCAAATCATTCCACATACTACTAGCTTCTAACTTACTTTGTACGGCCGAAACTTGACTAATCTGACCTAAATTAAATCGAATACTATCGCTTTGAGCTATTTGTAACATTGATTCATAGGAGCTTCTTTGTATATCTACAATAGCTTTGTTTTGTAAGACCTTAAAATACATAATAGTACTTTGGGCTCGTAAATCTTCAAGAAACTCCAGCAATTCTAATTGAGTTAATTCCAATTGATCTAAAGCCAAAGCACTTCGTGCCTTTCTTTTACCTCCTAGTTCCAAGTCCCAAGCCAATTCAACTTCAAAACCATAGCCCATATCTAAACGCTTTTGTTGGTTGTCAAACCAAGCAAAACTCAATTCTGGATCAGGCATTATCTTAGCAGCCATAACCTGTGCTTGTGCAATATCTACTTCATATTTCTGTGCAGCTAAGCTTAAGTTATCTGCTAAAACCCTTTGTAAATACTCATTAAATGAAATACTTTGTAAATTTCTACTATCCTTGGCTTGCCCAAGCACTGAAATGCTCACTAACAAGATAGCAAAACACCAGGCAATTGTATTATATCTCCACTTCATTACACTTAATCTTTTAATTGTTCCTCATTAATAAAATCACTGTCTTTCCCCCATTTTAACTCAACCATATAATATAAAGCAGGTAAAACAAAAAGAGTTAAAATTGTAGCAAATAGCAATCCATAGACAATTACAGTAGCTAAAGGCCTTTGCACATCTGAGCCTATTCCCGTAGCTAAAGAAGCAGGAAAAAGTCCTAAAATAGCCACGGTAGCGGTCATTAAAACAGGTCTAAATCTCTGTTCGGCTCCTTCTATAACAGCTCTCTTTAACTCAAAGCCTTTTTTGCGAAGATCATTGATATGAGATATCATAATCACCCCATTTTGAATTGCTACACCAAAAAGAGCGATAAATCCTACGGCGGAAGACACATTTAAAGACATTCCTCTAATATTTAAGGCTAACATACCTCCAAAAAGTGCCAACGGAACTACTATCATCAACATACCGGCTTGACGAAACTCTCCAAAAGCTCCATAAAGCAAAACAAACATTAAGCACAAGGTCAAAGGAATAATAATTGCTAATCGACTATAAGCTCTGTTTTGATTTTCAAATTGCCCACCCCATTGTACTTCAAACTTGTTATGATCGTAACTAATGTTTTGCTCAATTTTGCTTTGCGCTTCATTAATTAAAGATCCTAAATCTCTATTTCTAACATTTAATTTAACCGTTAAATGTCGCTTATTCATCTCTCTAGTAATCGTACTCTCTCCAGTGCTAGTAGACACATTAGCTACTTGGGATAATGGAATTTTTGCACCAGTAGCACTAGTTAACATTAAATTAGAAATCTTCTCTGGTGTATCTCTAGATTCTTGCATATAGCGAGCACTAATATCGTACACTTTATTATCTATAAATACTTGCGAAATAGCCTTTCCTCCTATTGCTACTTCAATTAATTCAGCTACATCAGACACATTCAAACCATATTGAGCGATCTTATCTCTATCTGCATGAATTTGCAACTGAGGTAATGGCGGTTCTTGATCAATAGCCAAGTCCACAGCACCATCCACTGTCTGTAAAACTTCTAATACTTCCTCTGCTATTCTTCTGGTTTCGTGAAAATCTTCTCCATATACCTTTACTACAAGTTCACTATGAGCACCAGAAATTTTATCCATTACTCCATCAATCATAGGTTGAGCAAAGCCAACGCTAAAACCAGGTAAACTTTGATACTCCAAAGCCAATTCTTCTATTAAATCATCTTTTGTTTTACCTCTAGGCCACTCCTTATAGGGTTTAAGTCCAATGGAACACTCAAAGTGAGAAGCAGTAAATGGGTCTGTACCATCATCGTTCCTACCTGCTTGAACCATGATGTAAGTTACTTCATCATACTTCATTGTTCTCGCTCTTAGGCTATCACTTAACTCTTTGGACTTATCTAAGGAAATACCAGGAGGTAAAGTCACTTGTAACCAAATAGAGCCTTCATCTAAAGGAGGCAGGAAATCTTTTCCTACACGTACAGACAAAGCAATAGTTGCTATTAAAACAAGTAAAACTGGTATGAAAATTTTCTTTGGGGCATTGATAAGAGAAACAATTCTCTTGTCATATAACTTAGTTAATTTCTCTAACCACTTATTATGATAAATTTTTCTAGGCTTTTTATACACAGCATAAGCTAAACCAGGAATTAAAACTAACGCAACTAAAAGAGCTCCCAATAAAGCATATCCTACAGTAAATGCCATTGGAGTAAATAATTTCTTTTCTACTCTTTCAAAAGCAAACAGTGGTAAATACGCAGTGATAATAATTAAAGTAGCGAAAAACACAGGTCGAGCAACTTGCTTAGCACGCTGTGCAATACTTTTTTCTTTTAATTCTCCATGTGGCTCTTCTTCGCGTTTCTTTAAGATAGACTCCATCATAACAATGGCACCATCAACTATAATTCCAAAGTCAATAGCTCCTAGTGAAAGTAAGTTTGCAGGAATATCAGTGAAATACATCAGAATAAAAGCAAACAACAAAGAAATTGGAATGGTAATAGCTACTAAAAGAGCTCCTCTCCAACTTCCCAAGAAGACAATTAGAACAATTATAACTAAAGATATTCCTTCAATTAATGTAGTTGAAACAGTATTTAAAGTAGTATCAACTAGATCTGTTCTATCTAAAAAAGTATGTATGGTTACTCCCTGTGGAAGAATCTGGTCATTTAATTCCTTAACTGAGGCATGAATTTTGTCTAATACTACCGATGGATTTTCACCTTTCAATAAAAGAACAATTCCCTCTAAGCTATCCGAGTAATCACGACTGCGATCACTATATCCTAAAATACCTTTTCTCTCAAGATTACCATATTTTAAAATTCCTACGTCATTTAAAAAAACAGGCACTCCATCTTCAGCCTTTACAACAATTTTTCCTAAGTCTTCTAAATCTTTTATTAAACCAATGCCTCTAACAACGTAGCCTAAATCACCTCTATTTAGAATACTCCCTCCAGCATTTACATTATTATCTTGCACTGTTTGGGTAATATCACTTAAAGACAAATCATATTGCTCTAATTTAATAGGATCTAACTCAATTTGAAACTGTGTAGTGATCCCACCAAAATTAGTTACCTCAGCGATTCCGGGAACTTGATTAAGTTTGGGAATGATCACAAAATTTTGCAAATCCGTTAATTCGCGAAGACTATATCCATCTCCTTCAATAATGTATCTGTACACCTCACCAATTGGCGAAGTCAATGGATCCAACTCCGGAACGGCTTCATAAGGTAAGTCTACTTGATTTAATCGTTCTTGAATACGTTGTCTTGCAAAATAATCCTCAACTCCATCCTCAAAAACTAAAGTAATCATGGAAAGTCCAAACGTACTATTGCTTCTCATAACATGCATACCTGGTATGCCATTTAAAGCTCTTTCAATAGGAATAGTTATCTGAAGTTCGATTTCCTCGGCAGCCAATCCTGGAACCTGAGTAACTACTTGAGAAGTAGTATCTGCTATATCAGGATAAGCCTCTATGGACAATTGTTTCCAAGAATAATATCCAAAAATACAAATCAAAGAAAATAAAGCTACCATTAGCCATCTTTTGTGGATAGCTATATCTATAATGTTTTTTTTCATCTCTATCTATTTTTTGCTAATGTAACTTTGGTAAATAAATCCCACCTTGACTTACAACCTTATCTTTAGAGTCTAAACCGGATAAAATCACTGTTTGATCTTTTGATTGTCCACCAACCTGAACATTCTTACGCACAAACTCATAATCCCCAACTTCTACAAAAACAAATGAATCATTCTCTCCTTGCATAATAGCACTAGTGGGAACCATTAAAACCTGTTGTGGTTTATCAATAAAACGAACACTTACATACATTCCAGGTTTTAAAATGCGCTGGGTATTATCTACTTCAATTAAGACTTCAATACTTCTAGTTTGTTCATCGACAATCTCACTTATATGATAAATTTCACCTTCTATTGGCTTACCAGGCATTGCGGCTAATTCTACTTGTACTTTATCTAACTCAGATAAATGATGTAAATCCTTTTCTTTTATCTTACCAACAATCCAAATTTTATTCAACCAAGCTATTTTAATTACTGGATCTGAATCTTGTTGAATATATTGTCCAATAACTATATTATCCTCTATTACTTCTCCCTCTATAGGAGATGTAATCTTTAATGGCTGACCTAACTTTAATTGATTAATGTTGGTGTCATAAATTTGCATAGCAGCCTTTGCATTTTCGTAAGCTACCCTAGCAATTTCTTTTTCAGTTTGTACCTGCTCATATTCTTGTCTAATTCCCACGCCATTCTCTAAAAGATCTTTTTGTCTTTGAAAATCTAAAACAGACTGATTAAAGTGTTGTTGGGAATCAAAAAACTCCTTTTGTGTCTCATAAAATTCCGGAGAAGAAACTTCAAATAAAACAGTACCTACATTCACTTTTTGACCTAGTTTAACAGCTGTTTTTACTATCCTGCCCGAAAAAGGAGACCCTATCTCTGCATATTTATTAGGAATTGCTCTTACAATACCAGCAGCAACAAGATCAAAGCTATACTGAGTCTGTTCAATTGTATCGATTTTAAGACGAGAGCGTAAATTAGAATCTTCTGGCACCACAATTATTTGATTCTCAATGGTAAAAGGTACAGCCTCTTTCGATGCAGTATTTTTTTCGGAACAAAAAGTAAAAAAGAGCCCCAGAACTCCTACCATTACTTTGAATACAAATCTTCTCATACTTTCAACTTATATATTTACAAATCAATTAGATATCTTCTTAAGCTTTTAACTTTATCTATAAAGTTAATAAACATTTTGTTATTTTAACATAACAGATACTCTTTTATATCTATTAGCTAGATACCCTTGTTTTACCTAAAAACAACGGTGCAAAAATAACAGCAAAAAAAGCTGTCACCTATTAGAAAGGTTTTAGAAAAAAATTAGAAATTCATTAGAAAAAAATAAGCGCCCCTATCAAGAGCGCTTATTATATTAATCGATATTAGTTTGTTGTAAATACACGGTAAAACAACTTCCTTTTGTTATTTCAGACTCTACGCTCAGTTTAGCATTATGCAGCTGAACAATCTTATAGGTTAGAGCAAGACCTATTCCACTACCTTGGACGCTTGCAGTTGATTCTGCTCTATAGAAAGCTTTAAATATATGTGGCAAATCTTCTTCAGCAATACCCTTTCCTTTGTCATATACTTTAACAACTAAAATACTTTTATGATATTTTAATACCACAGTGCAAAGTTGATTATCGGAAAACTTGCAAGCGTTATCTAGCAGATTTAAAAAGGCTACCTCTAGTAAATATGCATTTGCTTTGACAACAAGGCATTGATCCTCTTCTAAAGAGCTGTCTAAAATAAAATCAAACTTACTTGCCGGATTCTTTCGTTGAATTTTATGAATACAATCTAAAATAAGCTCATCAACACGCAAATCTTTAAATACAAGTTGGGTGGGATCGTAACTAGCCTTAGCTAAGTCTAATAAACTGTTAGACAAACTAACTAATTTACTAGAATCTAATAAAATATTCTTTAATGTTTTCTTATAATACTCTGATGTTTGTTCACTAGTTAAAGCTAATTCTGACTCTGCAATTACTGCTGCCAAAGGAGTTCTAAGCTCATGAGACATGTTTAAAACAAAATCCTTCTGAGCAGTAAATGAATCTTCTAAACGGTCCAACATTAAATTGAAGTTACTAGCCAGGTCACTTAATTCATCCTTATTATTATCCACTATAACCCTGGTATGTAAACTAAAAGCAGATATAGTCTTTATTTGTTTATTTATATTCTGAATTGGACTTAAAATTCGATCTACGAAAAAACCACCTATATAATATAGAAGAACAAGTGAGATAAGAGACATTATCAAAATAGTAGCCAAGAGATTGTGTAATTTGGTATAGCCATATTGATCATAGGAAACGGCAGTTACAATGAAATTCTTATTTTCATAAGGATAGGCTATTGCTATAATCTGCCAATCTTCTTGTTTAAAATGAACGCTACCCTTTTTAATAACCTGATCAATCATCTCCTGGGTTTCCTTCACCTTATCTACCAAGAGATCATCGTGATAAATTAACTTAAAGGTATCGCTATATATAGCTACTTCCACCTCATTTAACTCTTGATTATTATTCTTATAGATCTTTTGCAAAATATCTGGCTGGACTTTTGCTTGCAGAACTAACCTAGCCTTAGTAATGGCTTCTTTTTCTAATTCATGAAAAAATTCCTCTTCTCTATCTTGTGAAGAGGACCAGTATATGACACTTGCGAAGATAAGTAAAACTCCTCCTACAAGTAGAGAAAACCATAAACGTAAACGAGTCTTAATTTTCATTAGCTATCAATATAAAGCCCATACCACTTTTAGTATGTATTAATTTATTGTTGGGATCAGTATCCACTTTCTTTCGCAAATAATTAATGTAAACATCAATAAAGTTTGTTCCAGTGTCAAAATGAGTATCCCAAACATTTTGAGAAATCTCTGCTCTAGACAAAACTCTTTCTTTATTTAATAACAGATATTGCATCAAATTAAATTCTTTAGGAGTCAAGTGTATCTCTTTACCATTTTTATAAAATTGCTTCAATTTTATATCCATTTTAAGGTCAGCATATTCTAAAAGAGAATTATTGCTCTTAGAATTTTCAAAACGCTTTAATAAAGCTCTTATACGTACATAGAGCTCCCGTAATTCAAAAGGTTTTACCAGATAATCGTCTGCTCCAGCATCAAAACCCTCCACCTTATCATCAGTAGTTCCTAAGGCAGTTAACATGATAACTGGAAGTTGAGGCAGTTGATCTTTGAGTTCCTTACACAAATCCACACCACTTATTTTAGGAAGTATGACGTCTGTAATTACTAATTGATAATCTTTTTGAAAAGCCAATTTCCTACCCATATAGCCATCATAGGCAATATCAACTTCATAGTTCTGAGTCAATAAGCTACGCTGCAGCAATTCTGCTACTCTAACATCGTCCTCTATTACTAAAATTCTAATCACAAAAAATATTTATAACTAATTATAATGCAAGTTAATACTTTTTAAAAAATCTCTGACTTAGGTGAGTAAGTAAATATTGAAATCTAGATAAATCTGTAGACTACATTAGCACTCTTACAGAGTGAATTTAGGGTATTAACTACAAATAATTATTTGTATCTTGCATATAAAAAAATGGAAAATCCTATCAACAAGATTGAATTGCGCAATTTACAGATTGGTGATTACATGGAATTAAAGAATTCAATGTCTGAGTCCTATCCTGAGTTTCGTGATTCATATTGGAATAAAAATGAGCTAAAGCGTCTCTTAAAAGTATTCCCTGAAGGTCAATTAGTAATTCTTGTTGATGATGTAGTCGTTGGTTCTGCATTATCTTTAATTATTGATGAAAAACAAGCTATGGCTGCTCATAATTACGAACAGATTACAGGCTACTCTACTTTCAACACCCATAATCAGAACGGTAACGTGCTCTATGGTATAGATGTATTTATTCATCCAAAATACCGTGGACTAAGATTAGGTAGACGTCTATACGATGCTAGAAAAGAATTATGCGAACAATTAAATCTAAAATCCATTGTCTTTGCAGGTAGAATTCCCAACTACGCAAAATTTTCCACTGAGCTTACTCCTAAGCAATACATGGAAAAAGTTAAGTCTAAAGAGATACACGACCCTGTAATGTCTTTCCAAATGGCCAATGACTTCCATATGGTTAGATTAATGGTGAATTACTTAGAGGGAGATACTAGTTCTAAAGACTATGCTATTCTACTAGAGTGGAATAACATATATTACGAAAAAGAAGTACAACTAATCAATGCTAAGAAAAGTGTAATTCGACTTGGACTTATACAATGGCAAATGAGACCTCTGAATGATTTAGAAGAATTCTTTGATCAAGCTGAGTTTTTTATTAATGCAGTATCAGATTATGAAAGTGACTTTGCAATGTTTCCTGAGTTGTTCACTGCTCCATTAATGGCGGATTATAATCACTTATCAGAAGCAGACGCTATACGTGAATTGGCTAGATTTACAGACCCTATCCGTAAGAGGTTTCAAGAATTCGCGATTTCCTATAACATCAATATTATTACCGGTAGTATGCCGTATTTAATTGACGGAATACTTTATAATGTTGGATTTTTATGTAAAAGAGATGGAACATACGAAATGTATTCAAAAATACACATTACTCCAAATGAAGTTTTCTACTGGGGAATGCAAGGAGGTTCGAAAATACAAACCTTTGATACAGATTGCGGTAAAATTGGTATCATGATTTGTTACGACGTAGAGTTTCCTGAATTATCACGATTACTTGCACAAGATGGGATGGATATTTTATTTGTACCCTTTCTAACCGATACCCAAAATGGTTATACTAGAGTTAGAAGCTGTGCGGCTGCAAGAGCCATTGAAAATGAATGTTATGTAGCTATAGCAGGATGTGTTGGAAATCTACCTAAGGTAAATAATATGGATATACAATTTGCTCAAGCTGCAGTATTTACCCCTTCTGATTTTGCTTTCCCTACCAATGGTGTAAAGGGAGAGGCAACACCGAACACCGAAATGACGCTGATTGTAGATGTGGACGTAGACTTATTAAAAGAACTACACGAGCATGGTAGTGTAAAAATTATGAAAGATAGAAGGTTAGATTTATATGAAGTAAAAAAACTAAAACAATAGTCTTTTGCTTCAACAAAAAAAATATTACCCCATGTAAAAATCCCACATAAGTATTATATTTATGTGGGATTTTTACATGGGTTTGTTTACTTTTCTTAGTTCTTTAGAACCTTTTTAGCTATTGCATCACTTCCATCAATACTTCCATCAATAGGCAATCCTAAAATATTTGCTACGATAGAATATACCTCAACATTTGAGAAAGATTCTACCTTTTGTTGACTGTTGAAAGCCGGACCAAATCCTATAAAAATTCCATTCATCTGCTCTACTTCTACTGGATCATATCCGTGACTAGCAGGGAAACTGCGATTTGTAAAATAATAAGGGGCTTTTGCTGTAATTACAATATCACCAACACGATCAAACTTATCATTTTCACCCCCGTAATTAAAATGTGCAGGTAAATCCTCTGATCTATAAGCCTTCATATGCAAAGGATTAGCAGCATTATTAATTTGGCTTAACCAATAATCAACTCTATCTGGATCTTTTACAAAAATATTCATTAGGGTACCATTAGTTACTAAAGTCAATTCTTGTGGATCAGCTTCTAATGGAAAAGAAAGTAAATCATCTTGATCAATTTCTAACATTCCATGGTCAGAAACAATGACATAATTTACATCTAAGCCAGTTTTGTTAACTGTACTTACCAGGTTCTCTATCGATTTATCTACAAACTGTACAGCTTGGTAAGTTTGTGTAGCATCTGGACCAAAACCATGTCCGGCATGATCGACATGAGGAAGGTAAAAAGTGATAAAATGTGGACGTTCCAATTCTGGTAAATTCAACCAATCTTCTACTGCTTGAATTCTATCTTGCATATCTGTTTTCTCAGAATATTGATAGTAATAAGTAGGAAGAATACCTTGAATTGGCGCCTCTGAGCCTGGCCAATAATAACAGGCACTTAACATTCCCGCTTTTTCGGCTAATACCCACAAAGGAGTTCCTCCATACCATTGTGGATTTCTAACCTGAGCCGCATTACCTAAAGAATAACGCTCATTCATTTTCTTATCATAAATATTATTCCCAGTTAATCCGTGATTCCCTGGATAAAGCCCAGTAACTAATGTATAATGATTCGGAAAAGTTACAGAGGGATAAGATGGTATCAAAGATTTTGCTTGAACACCTTGATTAGCTAGTTTATCAAGAAACTTTGCTTGATGTTTGTCAATGTAATCATGTCTAAAGCCATCAATAGATATCATAATAACATAAGGTTTTTGTAATTGCTGATCTTGGTTAACCCTATCTTCTATAACAATTTGAGGTTCTTTAGAAGTTTCTTGAGCAAATACCCCACTTGTACACAAAAATAAAGTGAGTAAATAATAATAAGCTTTTTTCATGGTAAAAATTTTACTTTCGTCAAATATCTACAGATAAATTTAACCAAACAAAGTAATTGTGTAAATTTATAGTAAATTTAAAATTACTATTGATTGAATATGAAAAACATAGGTATTTTAGGATGCGGCTGGTTAGGGTTTTCTCTTGCTGAGGAACTAATTAAAGAAAACTATAACGTAAAGGGAACTACTACAACATTATCAAAATTTACTATCCTAAAAGACAACGCTATAAGTCCATACTATATAGATCTTCAAGAAAACAAAATTGACTTTTTAGATGATTTTCTAGAAAATATCGATTGCTTAATCATCTGCATTCCCCCTAAGTATCAATTAGAAAATTTTTCTTATAAAGATAACTTCATACTGCTTATTCCCTTTCTTGAAAAACACAGTATCACAAAGGTTATTTTTATGAGTTCTGTATCTGTTTATGCACCGAGTCCTAATCTTATAACCGAAAAATCTCGCCTTATCAACCAGGATATTAAATCAAAACAAATATTTGATGCTGAGAATCTATTTTTAAATCATCCATCTATAAATGTTTCTATTCTTCGTTTAGGTGGTTTATTTGGTCTGGATAGAAAGCCTGTAAAATATATATGCGCTAAAGATGAACTACAAAACCCAGACCTACCTATTAATATGGTACATCAATATGATATTATAGCATATACTAAAAGTATAATCAAGAAAGACTTTGAGTCAAACTCTATTTTCAACCTAGTAAGTAATAAGTATCATAGTAGGTTAGATTATTATACAAAACAAGCCTTAAAAGAAAACCTAACTCTACCAGCCTTAGGAACAAACAACACTCAACTTTACAAAAAGATAAGCGGGGATAAAATAGTGCAATTCACCAACATAGAATACCAATATTAAAATACTTTCACCCTATGTAATTACTAGATGATTTAAATTTTGTTATTATTTTTTTGTATATTGTAAGTAGAGACCTAAAAGATATTTATGAGAAAAATTTTATTCCCTACCGATTATTCTAGCACAGCAAATAATGCTTTTAAGTACGCTTTACAACTAGCAAATAGTACTAACTCTGAGCTATATGTTTTACATGTATATGACCCGCCAATAATTTCGGGAGGAATATCTCCTTCCTTGGTAGATAAAGTAATTGAAAAAGCTAATTTTCAAAAATTAGAACAACTAGAAGCTCAAAGTCCAATACTCAAAGAAATACAAAAGGAGCTAAATCTAAGCAATGTAGAGGTATACTTTAAAATTAAACAAGGTTTACTACTTCCAGAAATATTAAAAGCTATTCAAGACAATAATATTGACTTTTTAGTAATGGGAACAGAAGGTACAAATGAAAGCTTAGAAAAGAAAATATTAGGAAGCAATACCTTAAATGCAATTTCAAAAGTAAATATTCCAACTTTAATCATCCCTAAACAAGCGGTATTTTCTAAATTAGAAAACATAATATTTCCTAGTATGTTAAACCTTGATGAAGAAGAAACCTTAGATGAATTTGTTGAAATCGCCCAAAAATTAAATGCTCACATAAAATGTGTACATATTAAGACAAAGGACAATCCTTCCAAAAAAGAAGTTTACCTAAAGTGGAAGCAAAAATATTCGAAAAAGCCTATCTCCTTCCATATTTTTAATGCACAAGACGTAGAGAAAACACTTTTGGAATTTATTGGTATGGAACAACCAGTAAATATGGTAACGATGGTTCAAAGAAAAAGAACCTTCTTTGAAAAAATATTCTATTCAAGTACAACACAAACTTTAGCCAAACAGCTACAAATCCCTGTCTTTATATACAAGAAAAATAAGAAAGATAAATTAAATAAAATCTTAGAAGTAATCGAGTAAAGCTTCTATATTAATCCTTGAACTTATTTAGAGGCATTAACTAATATTTCGAATCTTACCGTAGAACAATGCTTTCTTGCAATTACGCTTTATCACAAAGCCACTTTATAGGAAAGTAGCTAGCTAATACACCAAAATTTTGTCCTTAGACATATGATTTAATAAAAGCATCTCTAGTAGAGATGCTTTTTATTATAGTCAGGTTAATCTATTTTCATTTCAGGGATTTCACCTTGAATAATCAAATCTACGGCTGTAGCCTTGATTATTTGATCGACACTAACTCCTGGAGCACGCTCTAAGAGTTGTAATCCTTTATCGGTAACTTGCATTACGGCTAATTCTGTAACTATCTTCTTAACACAATTAACGCCAGTTAAAGGCAAGCTACAATTCTTTAATATCTTTGATTCTCCAGCCTTATTCACATGCATCATTGCAACAATAATATTCTGTGCAGAAGCTACAAGATCCATAGCTCCTCCCATTCCTTTAACCATTTTACCCGGAATCTTCCAATTGGCAATATCCCCTTTTTCAGATATCTCCATTGCTCCTAAAATAGTTAAATCAACATGTTGTCCTCGGATCATTCCAAAAGAAGTAGCTGAATCAAAATAACATGCTCCTGGCAAAGCTGTAATTGTTTGTTTTCCTGCGTTTATTAAATCGGCATCCTCTTCTCCTTCCAATGGAAAAGGACCCATACCTAGAATTCCATTTTCACTTTGAAATTCAACATTCATTCCTTTAGGTACATAATTAGCAACTAATGTTGGGATACCTATTCCAAGATTAACATAATAACCTTCTTTTAGTTCTTGAGCTATTCTTTTAGCAATACCTACTTTATCTAACATAATGTAAATTTAAAGGTGAATTAATTTTTTGAAACTACCGTACGTTGTTCGATTCTCTTCTGATAATCCTTACCTTGAAAAATTTTCTTTACAAAAATTCCAGGTACATGAATTTCATTAGGATCTAACTCTCCTACTTCTACTAGTTGTTCTACCTCTGCAATAGTAATTTTAGCAGCTCCTGCCATACAAGCATTAAAATTACGTGCAGTTCCTTTAAAAACAAGATTTCCTGCCTTGTCGCCCTTCCATGCCTTAACAATAGCAATATCTGCATCAAAGGCATGTTCCAAAATATGTGCTTTACCTTTAAAGTATCTTATTTCCTTACCTTGAGCGACCTCTGTTCCATAACCCGCTGGTGTATAAAAAGCGGGTATACCCATTTGAGCAGCTCTGCATTTTTCAGCTAAAGTACCTTGAGGTGTAAGTTCTACTTCTAATTCTCCACTTAACATTTGTCTTTCAAATTCCTGATTCTCTCCTACATAAGAACTAATCATCTTTTTTATCTGATGTTTTTTCAGCAATAAACCTAATCCGAAATCATCGACTCCAGCATTATTAGAAATACAAGTTAAATCCTTTACATCACGCTTGGCCAATTCCTCAATAGAATTCTCTGGTATTCCACACAATCCAAAGCCTCCAAGCATAATGGTCATTCCATCACTCACATCTTGTAAGGCTGTTTGAACATTAGTAACATTTTTTAGTATCATAAGAAATTTGGGTTAATTAATTGCTTTTAAAAATACAAAAAAAAACGCCTTTAAAAAAGGCGTTTTTCTTTGTATTAAAAATCAAATTCATCCGTTTGAAGTACTGCTTCATTATTATCTATAATATCAGCTTCTAAAACATTACAATCTACTCGAATCGATAAGTTTGCTGGCTTTGGAAACTCACCTTTAGATACATCTAGAGATTTATCATTATATACCTTATTCATGTATAATCCCCAAATTGGTAGAGCTAAAGTAGCTCCTTGTCCATATGTCATAGTTCTAAAATGCGCAGCTCTATCATCATTACCTACCCAAACCCCAGTTGCTAAATTAGGAACCATTCCAATAAACCATCCATCAGAGCTGTTTTGGCTTGTACCTGTTTTACCTGCTATTGGATTAGTAAACTTATAAGGGTGGCCAGTAACTCTTTTATAACCTGCACCTTGCCAAGTTGTACGTAAACGAACACCCGAACCACTTTCAGTAACTCCTTCTAGCAATTTAATAATAGCATAAGCAATATCAGGAGACATTACGTCTTTGGTCTCAGGAATAGCATTGTAGAGTACAACTCCATTTTTGTCCTGAATCTTAGCTATGAAAACAGGTTTCACATAAACACCTTGATTGGCGAAAGTACTATAAGCAGCAACCATATCGCTAACAGTAATATCCACGGCACCTAGTGCAATAGCAGGACTCTCAGGTATATCTGCAGATACTCCTAGGTCTCTAGTCATATCAATGACTGCCTTTGGCCCAACCTTATCCATAAGTTTGGCAGTAATAGTATTAATTGAACCTGCTAAACCTTGTTTTAAAGTCATAATACCTTTATAAGATCTTGAAGCATTTTGAGGACTCCAATCTTGGCTAATTCCATATTTTCCTTTAGGCATAGTAAAAGGAGAGTCAATAATGGAATCACATGGAGAGTAATGTAATTGCTCAATTGCTGTGGCATAAACAAAAGGCTTAAAAACAGAACCAACTTGTCTAGCTCCTTGCGCCACGTGATCATACTGGAAATGTTTATAATCAATACCTCCCACCCAAGCTTTAATATGTCCTGTTTGAGGTTCCATTGACATCATACCAGATTGCAAAAAATGCTTATAATAAACAATCGAATCCATTGGTGTCATAATTGTATCTACATCCCCATTCCAGGTAAATACCTTCATAGGGGTCTTTATTTTAAAGGAAGCTAAAATATCACTTTCAGACTTTCCTTGCTTCTTCATTTGTCTATATCTCTCTGAATTTTTCACAGCTCTATTTAAAATAGTTTCCTGTTCCTTAGAGGATATCCCATAAAAAGGGGCCGTCTTATTATTCTTTTGATCTATAAAAAACTGCTCTTGCAAATTAGAAATATGCTCGGTTACAGCTTGTTCTGCATACTCCTGCATACGAGAATCAATCGTTACATATATCTTTAATCCATCGCGATAAATATCATAAGTTGTTCCATCTTTCTTTGGGTTTTCTTTTACCCAACGACGCATAAAATCCCTTAAGTACTCTCTAAAATAAGTAGCAATTCCATCACTGTGACTCTCTGGAGTGTAATTTATTGATAAAGGCAAGGCTTGCATCTCTACACTTTGTTCTTGTGAAATGTAATTATTCTTAGCCATTTGATGCAGAACAACATTTCTCCTTTTTTGTACTAATTCTGGTCTACGTACTGGGTTAAAATAGGATGGGTTTTGAAGCATACCAACAAACATGGCTGCTTCATCGGTGGTTAACTCAGATAACTCTTTACCCAAATATACTCTACTGGCAGAGCGAATCCCTACAGCATTATTAACAAAGTCAGCCTTATTAAGGTACATTGTCAATATTTCCTCTTTAGTATATTGTCTTTCTAATTTAACTGCAATAACCCACTCTTTAGCTTTTTGCATAATCCGTTTTGGCAAACTTCTAGATCCTTCTCCGTGGAAAAGCAATTTTGCTAACTGCTGGGTTATAGTACTAGCTCCTCCATTACTTCCACCAGCAATAACAGCGCGTAAAGTACCTCTTGCATCTATACCTGCGTGATTTAAAAAACGTTCATCCTCGGTTGCTATCAAAGCATTTACTAAAGCCTCAGGAAGCTCCTGATAATTTACTGGAACTCTATTTTCTAAATAAAATTTTCCTATTGTCTTTCCATCGGAAGATATAATTTCAGTTGCTACGTTACTTGCAGGATTCTCCAACTCATCAAAGGTTGGCATTGCACCAAAGACTCCCCAAGAAGCACATAAAAAGAATAATGCTATTGCAGCAATACCTCCTAAAATGATTAACCAAAAGGCTATTACGTAACTCTTAAAGCTACCAGCATTAGGGGTAACTTTTTTATTATTTTCTTTTTTTGAACTCATAAATTTAATTCGCTCTTTTATTTGTCATTTTCAATACGAAGTCCCACCTCTGAAACACCTGGTAATTTTTCTACTGCTTGTACCTCTCCTAATTCACGCACAGCTTGTTCTAAGGTAAACTTATAGGTGCCTTTTTGTTTAAAAACATGCCCTTTCTTTAACCATAGTTTACTTAGTTTAACATCAGTAAATCCCTCGCCTAATAACTCTCCCTGTGCATTTGCCATTTGGTATTGCAAAGTATCAACTAAAATAGTGGTATCTGGCTGATACATTTTAAATATAACATAAATATTACTGTAAGGATAATTTCTATTAGCCCTAAGATTGATAAACATATCGTTAGGGGAAATAGTATCATTGACAGACACAACATAAGTTTTCACATCTTGCTTTTGCCAGTAACCTTCTGTTTTCTGATATTGATCAAAGACTACATTATTTTCTTGCTGACAGGATATCAGCAAAAAACATACCACAAAAAATAAAAAAGTTACTTTATTCTTTATTAGGACTTGGTGTATCATTTTGATTATTAGTGTTTTTCGGCTTTCTATTTTTATTTCGATTATTTTTAGGCTTACTAGTCAAAACTTTCTCTTGAGTATTCTTATTGACACTATTATCCTTGGCTTCTTTATTTTCAAGCTTTTGCTTAGGGTCCTTATTAACTCTTGGAGCTTTTGGTCCTCTAGAATGTTTGACAGCTTCTTTACCTTCAGTAGCTCTTTTATTAGTTCGGTTATCCTTAGATACTTTATCTGATGTTACATCCACTCTATTAGTTTCCACACCTACAGACTCACCAGTAGCTTTAGGCCCCTTAACTCGTGGCTTTTTATTATTACGATTAACTCTTGTTTTATTTACAGGACTAGCTTGATCATTTGTTTGACTAGAAACCTCTTCTTTTACTCTTTTTCTGGCAGGTTTCTTCTTGCGTTTAGGTTGATCAAAACGAGTAACACTATCTTCTTCCATTACCCTTACCTTGACATCCTCTTCTAATTCTAAGGAGTAACTCTCTAATTCCTGTCCTCTTTGATCTTGCGCGTTTAAAGCTAGTATTTCTTTAACTTGTTCCGTAGTTAAAACGTACCAGTTAGCTGAGTTATTAGCATAAGCAAACCACATTTGTCCTTTAAAGATGTTTATCTTCTGACATACGGCCAAACCTTTTACAGTAAGCAATCTAGTATCCGAATCAGGCATGTCTTTTATCGCCTCTAAATAAGTATCTAATTCGTAGTTAAGACAACATTTTAATTTACCACATTGTCCGGCTAATTTTTGAGGATTTAAAGACAGCTGTTGATAGCGAGCTGCGGCAGTATTAACACTTCTAAAGTCAGTTAGCCAAGTAGAACAACAAAGCTCACGTCCGCAAGATCCTACACCTCCTAAACGAGCTGCTTCTTGACGAAAACCAACCTGTTTCATCTCTATACGAATAGAAAACTCTCTTGCAAAATCCTTAATTAATTGTCTAAAATCAACCCTTTCACTAGCAGTGTAGTAAAAAGTAGCTTTCGATCCATCTCCTTGAAACTCTACATCAGAAATCTTCATTTCTAAACTAAGACTAATTGCAAGCTCTCTAGCTCTCATCCTAACAGGCTCTTCTTTACTTTGAGCTTGTTGCCAGATATCGATATCCTTCTGCGTAGCTTTTCTATAAATTTTTAATATCTCTCCATTTTGATTGACATGCTTTTTTTTCATTTGAACCTTTACAAGTTCCCCTGTAAGAGACACAATTCCAACATCATGTCCAGGTGAAGCTTCTGTAGCAACCACATCTCCCATACTAATGGTTAACTCCTTTGGGTAACGATAAAAATCCTTTCTACCATTTTTAAATCTTACCTCTACTATATCAAATACGGCTGCTCCACTAGGATATACCATGTTAGCTAACCAATCAAAAACTGCTAATTTATTACAGCTATCTGTTCCGCATGTTCCTCGACTTTGACATCCTCTAGGAACTCCATTACTACTTTTATCTGTTGAACAATTTGTACAAGCCATTTATTTTTATTTATATATTGATACCCTTAATGGATAATTATTTTAACTATGTCGCTGTAAAGATAGTATTTTTAAAGACGCAGTCTTATTTTTTTCTCTCTTATGCGTTATCTATAACCACACTAAGTATATTCTAAGTCCAATGAAACAACTTAGTTAGATAAGTTCAATTTTCAAAAATGATTCTGTAAAATAAACAAAACATAACTCTACACATAACTTTTTGTATTTTTGTATTTCATGGATTTACAATAATTAAAATGAGCGACATACAAGCAATAGGAATTATAGGCGCAATTCCTCAAGAGGTTAATGGAATAATCGAATCCCTACAAAATGTAACCACCACAGAAATAGCAAACAGAACCTATTACCAGGGAACTATAGCAAAGCAAAATGTAGTAGTGGTATACTCGCGTATAGGAAAAGTTGCAGCTGCCACCACAGTAACTACAATGTTATTAAAGTTTAATATTTCTAAAGTAATCTTTATCGGGGTTGCTGGAGCAATTCACAACGATGTAAAAGTAGGTGACGTTGTTGTAGCAAGCAATTTGATACAGTATGATATGGATGTATCACCTTTGCGTCCAAAATTTGAGATTCCCTTACTAAATAAAACTTTCTTTGAAACGAATCTTGCTTGGTCAAGTCGTTTAGTAAAACAAATACAATCTATTTTAGTCCCTGAGGTACTAAATACATTAATTTCTCCAGTAGAGTTAGCTAAATTTGAAATTACCAACCCTAAAGTTCACTATGGACTAATTGCAAGTGGTGACCAATTCTTCTCTACAATAGAGCAAAAAGACAATCTTCAACAAGCATTACCTCAAGTCATGTGTGTAGAAATGGAGGGAGCTGCAGTAGCACAAGTTTGTTATGAACTTGGAAAAGATTTTACAGTAATTAGAACAATCTCAGATAATGCAAATTCACATGCGAGCTTTAGCTTTCAATCTTTTGTGGAAGAAGTATCCTTAATTTATGGTAAACAAATAATAGACAAAATATTCCAATAGTTAAAACAGAAGTAACAAACTATTACTTTGACCCCTGTAATAAAATCTCCTTATAAAGGGTTGTATGGTAATGTGATTCTTATCTGGCTAAATTTTTTAGTTAGCTCTTTCATACACGCATAGCCTACAACCCATAGCTCAATAGTGCTTGGACACTTTATAATTAGTCAATAAAATAATCTAATACCGATATCCTTTATCTAAATGCAGAGTATCGACTCAAATATTTCATCAGTTTGTTTTGTATTATAAACTCATGCCTTGATATCACTTACATTTAGTGTGTCTCCAAAATATTCTTTTCTTTTTTATTTACTTTAAAATACTCAGCAACCCAAATAAGATCAATAAGAGTCTTTGCTTAGTCAAATTCACACTCGTAAATAATTCCAATAATAAACTCTCCTAAAAAACAAAGTCCTATCAAAAGTTTAAATTGCATTTTCAAAGACATTTAATTATATTTATAGAGTATAGGATTTAAAAACTGTAGTATCCAAAGCAACATAATGATGTAAAAACACATCATTATAAAAGATTTTTTATAACTAATTTGGGTAAAAACCATTTTACAATAATTAGTGAGAAAATTCAGATTATTTGTATTGATCTTGACCAAAAGGCACAACTTTACACAAAGACGATTAATGTAAATACTCCAGGCAATAAAATTTCCTACTAGTTAAAGAGTTATTAGATTATAAAACTTTCTTTACTCCATTCTATTTTTCATCGCTACCAAATATATATTTAACCAAAACCTATAAAATATGAATGTTGCTGAACAAGTAGTTGAGATATTAGTGCAAGCAGGCATTAAAAGAATATATGCCGTTACCGGAGATAGTTTAAATCACTTAAATGATGCTATAAGAAAAAATGGAAATATTCAATGGATTCATGTCAGACATGAAGAAGTAGGAGCTTTTGCAGCGGCTGCAGAGTCAGAACTAGAAGGATTAGCTTGTTGCGCGGGAAGTTGTGGTCCTGGACATATTCATCTAATAAATGGGTTGTATGAAGCCAATAAGAGTCACCTACCAGTTCTAGCAATAGCCTCCACTATTAATACCGACCAAATTGGCATGGATTACTTCCAGGAGACCAATACAATTAAGCTCTTTGAGGACTGTAGTGTGTACAATCAAATGATAACAACACCGGGCCAAGTAGTAAGAATAGTGCAAAGTGCAATTCAACATGCATTCGCAAAAAAAGGAGTTGCTGTCATAGGTTTACCTGGAGATCTAAGCGAACAAAAAGCTCAACTTCCCACCAGTGCAACTTCTAACTACTTTCCGGCGCCTATAATTAGGCCTAATGAGCGTGAAATTGCTAATTTGGCACTAGAATTACAACAGGTAAAAAACATCACTATTTACTGCGGTATTGGAGCTAGTCAGGCCCATAAACAAGTAGTCGAATTATCTAAACTACTACATGCTCCGGTAGCCTATACTTTCAGAGGAAAAATGGATATAGCTTATCAGAATCCAAACGAAATTGGTTTAACCGGACTACTAGGTTTACCCTCGGCCTATCATGCAATGCATCAAGCGGACTTGGTCTTACTATTAGGAACGGATTTCCCCTATAATACCTTTATGCCAACCGAAAATAAAATAATACAAATAGACCAAGCCATTGAATATCTAGGTAGAAGAGCTAAGCTGACAATGGGATTATGCGGAGACATAAAAGCAACTTTAGAAGCTTTAATTCCATTACTAAAACAAAAAGAATCAAGAAAATTCCTTGATCATCAATTACATTTTTACAAAACTGTAAAGCAACACTTACAAACTTACGTTGCAGACAACGGCAGTGAAAGACATATACAACCAGAATATGTAACTTACATCATAAACTCACTAGCAAATCACGATACAATATTTACAGTAGATACAGGAATGTGCTGTGTATGGGGAGCTAGATATCTGGATGCCACAAAGCAAAGGAAACTACTAGGTTCTTTCAATCATGGCTCGATGGCCAACGCAATGCCAATGGCCATCGGAGCTCAATTAAGTCGCCCCAATCAGCAAGTAATTGCGCTTTGTGGAGATGGAGGTATCTCGATGTTATTAGGAGATCTAGCTACTATAAAACAGTACAATTTACCTATAAAAATAATAATCTATAATAATAGATCTCTTGGTATGGTAAAATTAGAAATGGAAGTAGCGGGACTTATGGACAACCAAACCGATATGCAAAACCCAGACTTTGCACTGATCGCCACAGCAATGGGCATTAAAGGCTACACCGCGACAGATCCAACGACATTACCAGAAATCTTAAGTGAGGCCTTAGCATATAATGGAGCGGCATTGGTAAATATATATACCAATCCTAATGCATTGGCACTACCTCCAAAAATAGAACTGTCGCAAGTTGCAGGTATGACAAAAAGTTTAGCTAAATTAATGCTCAATGGAAAAATGGAAGAAGCCTATCAAACACTTCTAACAAACTACAAACACGTAGAAGACTTATAAACGTTAAAAAACGTGGCAAACAAAGGTTATTAGACAATTTATAAAAAACTAATCAACAGAGCTAACAAAAAACAAATAGGGCTGTTTCTAAAAAAGAAACAGCCCTATTAATATCTACTTTAATAAATTATTTTCCTAAGGCTTCAGCCCCTCCAACAATCTCTAAAATCTCATTTGTAATTGCAGCTTGACGTGCTTTATTGTACGTAAGCTTTAAATCATTTCTCAAATCATTTGCATTATCTGTAGCTTTATGCATCGCTGTCATACGAGCTCCGTGTTCTGAAGCAACTGAATCAGATACTGCTTTAAATAATTGCGTTTTTAATGACATAGGAATCAAAGTATCTAAAATTTCCTCTTTCGAAGGCTCATAGATATAGTCCATAGCCACTGCATTGCTTTGCTCAACTTCTATAGGCAATAATGGCAAAAATTGCTCTGTAACAACTACTTGAGTAGCCGCGTTTTTGAATTGATTGTAAACAACTTGAATACTATCATATTTTTGATCAACAAAGGCCTTCATTAACTTTTCAGCGATAACAGAACAATTCTCGAAATTATTGTGATCATAAAAATCACTATCGTTTTCGAAAACATTGAATGTTTTACTAAGAACATCATATCCTTTCTTACCTATAGTTAAAATATCAACATTAGCGGTTTTAAAACTTTCTTGTTTTAAAACGTTCACTTGTTTTATAATATTAGAGTTGAAAGCACCACATAACCCTCTATTAGAAGTAACGACAACAACAAGCACATTGTTAACTTCTCTTTCTTGAGAGTAAACTCCTTGGTTATCACCTTCTAAAGTAGCGCTAATATTTTGGATTATCTCCGTCAACTTTTCAGAATAAGGACGCATAGCCTCAATAGTATCTGTTGCCTTTTTCAATTTAGCAGCAGAAACCATCTTCATAGCAGAAGTAATCTGCATAGTTGAACCGATTGATGAAATCCTATTACGTATTTCTTTAAGGTTTGCCATTTTTAATTATATAATAATTTGAGAGAAAAAGAGGCTAAAAGCCTCCTTCGCTTTCAAAAATAATTCTTAATATTTTGAAGAAATCTCTTTTGCAACTTTATCAAGTACGCTAGTTAATTCGTCAGAAAACTTACCAGCTTTTAAAGCATCTAAAGTATCTCTATGACGAGCGTTTAAAGCTTCTAAATAATCTCTTTCAAATTCTTTTACTTTAGAAACAGGAACGTTTCTTAATAAGTTCTTAGAACCAGCATAAATAATCGCTACTTGATCTTCTACTGAATATGGATCATTAACAGCTTGCTTAAGAATCTCAACGTTACGCTTACCTTTTTCAATAACATTCATAGTTGCTGCATCTAAATCTGAACCAAATTTAGCAAAAGCCTCTAATTCACGGTATTGAGCTTGGTCAAGCTTTAAAGTACCAGATACTTTCTTCATAGATTTAATCTGTGCAGAACCTCCAACACGAGATACAGATATACCAACGTTAATAGCTGGACGAACCCCTGAGTTAAATAAATCTGACTCTAAGAAGATCTGACCATCAGTAATAGAAATAACGTTTGTAGGAATATACGCAGAAACGTCACCAGCTTGAGTTTCAATAATTGGTAATGCAGTTAAAGAACCACCACCTTTTACAAATGGTCTTAATGACTCTGGTAAGTCATTCATTTCTTTAGCAATAGTATCATCACCGATAACACGAGCAGCACGTTCTAATAATCTTGAGTGTAGGTAGAAAACGTCACCTGGATACGCCTCACGTCCTGGTGGACGACGTAAAATTAATGACATTTCACGGTAAGCTACAGCTTGCTTAGATAAGTCATCATAAATAATTAAAGCAGGACGACCAGTATCACGGAAATACTCACCGATTGCAGCACCAGCCATAGCTGAATAAACTTGCATTGGAGCAGGTTCCGAAGCATTAGCAGCAACAATAATAGTATAATCCATAGCTCCTTTATCTTCTAAAGTTTTAGCAATAGCTGCAACTGTAGAAGCTTTTTGTCCAATAGCTACATAAATACAATAAACTGGCTGACCAGCATCGTAAAATTCTTTTTGATTTAAAATCGTATCAATACAAACAGTTGTTTTACCTGTTTGACGGTCACCAATCACAAGTTCACGTTGTCCTCTACCAACTGGGATCATGGCATCGATAGATTTAATACCAGTCTGTAATGGTTCAGTTACTGGTTGACGGAAGATTACCCCTGGAGCTTTACGCTCTAATGGCATCTCGTATAAATCACCTTCAATTGGTCCTTTTCCATCAATAGGTAAACCTAATGTGTTAACTACACGACCAACCATTTTCTCTCCTACTTTCAAAGAAGCAATACGTCCAGTTCTTTTCACAACTGATCCTTCTTTTACTCCCACAGAGCTTCCTAATAATACAATACCTACATTATCTTCTTCAAGATTTTGTACCATTGCTTCTAATTTGTTGTCTATAACAACTAACTCTCCATATTCTGCATGTGTTAACCCGTGAACACGAGCAACTCCATCTCCTACTTCTAATACAGTTCCAACTTCCTCTAAAGAAGCATCAGAGTTAAATCCAGATAACTGTTTCTTTAAAATCGCTGAAATTTCAGCTGGTTTAATGTCCGCCATTTTTATCTATGTTTATACACGAAAAATTCGTGCGGTGATTTTTTAATTTGTTAATTCTCTTTTTAAAACTTCTAGTTGATGTGCAATTGAAGCATTAAATTGTTTATCCCCAATTTTTAGAATAAATCCTCCAATAATAGAAGAATCTACTACATTAGAAATAATAACCTCTTTACCTTGCACTAATTCTTTAGCTTTAGCAAAAACCTTAGACTCTAAGTGAGAATCCATAGGTATTGCAGTAGTAACTACAACTCTTTCAACTCCTTTTAGTACTTCGTATTGCTTTTGAAAATTAGAAGCAATAGCTCCTAAAAGTTCAAATCTACTATTAGTTTTTAACAATCTAAATAATTCCTTAGTACCTTGGTTTACAGAAGCGAATACTTCTTCTAAAGCGTTAAATTTTACACTCTCCCCGATAACTGGGTTATTAAGAAAAGATTTCAACTCTTTGCTTTGAGAAACTGATTCAGAAATAAGGATCATATCATTATTTATAGCATCAGCATTTCCGTTTTCCACAGAAATCTCAAGCATTGCTTTTGCATAACGTGCCGCTGCTCTTGTGCTTATCATAATGACTAAATTAGTTTAATTTCACATCTGCTAACATCTTCTCTACCAACTGCGATTGAGCTTCTTTATTAGCTAATTGATCTTTTAATAATTTTTCAGCGATCTCAATAGAGATACCTGAAACCTGTTGTTTCAACTCCAAAACAGCAGCAGCTTTCTCACTTTCAATTGTAGCTTTAGCTTGAGCAATCATTTTTTGCCCTTGTGCGTCCGCTTCAGTTCTAGCATCTGCTAACATTTGCTCTTTAACTTCACGAGCTTCTTTCATTAAAGCATCACGCTCTGCACGAGCTTGAATTAATAACTTCTCATTATCAGCTTGTAAATTAGCTAAATCTCTTTTTGCGTTGTCAGCTGCAGCTAATGCATCTGTAATTCCTGCTTCACGCTCTTCTAAAGCATTAACAATTGGTTTCCACGCAAATTTTCCTAATAGGAAAATGATAACAATTAAAATGATAAATTGCCAGAAAAATAATCCAAAACTGAAATCGTTGATTAACTTATCCATTATCTAAAATTATATTTTTTAATACCTAATATTGTTTAATTAAGAAGTTTATCTGTGACCAACCGTCACAGATAAACTCTTTTTCTTTGTTTGGACTATTTACCTAAAACTAAAGCACCGAATGCTAAACCTTCTAATAAAGCTCCAATAATGATCATAGCAGTTTGGATTTTTCCAGCAGCTTCTGGTTGACGAGCAATAGCGTCCATTGCAGAAGATCCGATTTTTCCTAAACCGTAACCAGCTCCGATTACGATTAAACCTGCACCAATAATGTTTGGTAATGTCATAGTGATTGATTTATATTAATTAAACAAATTTTAAATTCTAATTATTTTAATCTTCTAGTGCTCATCGTGAACTGCTACTGCAGAACCAATAAATAAAGAAGATAACATTGTAAAAATAAATGCCTGTAAAAAAGCTACCAAAATTTCTAAGCAAACTAAGAAAGTAGAAAGAAAGAATCCTACTCCTGTTGCACCTGCAACACCTAAAGCCTCTTTCATAATAAAGATGATTGAAATCAATCCAAAAACGATAGAGTGTCCAGCAGTAATGTTAGCAAATAAACGAACCATTAAAGAGAAAGGCTTAATTAATGCCCCTAAAACTTCAATTGGAGCTAACATAATTTTCATTGGAGCAGGAACACCTGGCATCCAAAAAATATGCTTCCAATAATCTTTATTCCCTGAAAACTGAGTATAGAAGAAAGTAAAGATTGCTAAACAAGCCGTTACCGTAATACTTCCTGTTACGTTAAATCCTAATGGAGTTAATCCTAACAAGTTTAATAGAAATATAAGAAAGAAAACAGATAATAAATAAGGCATGAATTTCTTATACTTATCTTTTCCAATATTAGGAATTGCCATTTCATCACGAACGTAAATTACTAATGGCTCTAAAGCTCTTGCAAAACCTTTCGGTAAGTTATTTGGTCCATTTTTATAAGTTTTTGCTAAACCTAAGAACATAACAAATAATAATGCCGTAGTAAAAAGTAAAGACGCAACGTTTTTAGTAATAGATAAATCTATTGGTTTCTCGTTACTTGGAAACCCTTTGTCATCATATGAAATATGACCTTGGGCATCTGTTTTATAAATCTTACCGTGGTAAAGTCTATAAAATTGTCCTGCTTTCTCAACTAATTTATCTCCAAAATCAAACTCAGAAGACATAAAAACATGTAATCCATTATCAATTAGAATAACAGGTAAAGGAAAACCATAGTTTTTACCAGTTTCTTCATCTGAAAAGAAAACAAACGAATAGTCATCCGCTAAGTGATGTTGAATATGTGCAGCAATTTTTTCAGCTTGCGTAGTGTTACCGACATCAGCAGCAGCAGCCTCTAATGTCTCTGCTACAGAATTCTGCAGGGATTCATCAATTGATTGCTCAAGCTCTTGAGTCGTTGTTTCAAGTTCTTTACCACTTGATTGTGCGTAAGAAAATACAGACATTGCTGTAAAAATAACAGCTGCTAATAAATTCAGTGATTTCTTCAGAGTCACCATACCTTAACTTCTTAAATATTTATGGTTCTTAAAATTTTGTGCAAAAATACAACAAATCTCTCACATTCACACCCTAATCAGAAAAAAAATTTAATATCTTTTTTCTGTGGTGTACTACTTGTTCAGAACCTTAAATGCTGTATAAGCATCTGTGGCTAGGAAAACAAGCACTGTAATTACAAAATTATACTTAAAAACATCGTGAGCCTCTATGCTATCGAGTCCTTGTTGAACAAACAAATAACTACCTATTAATCTTAATGTTATAAATCCTAAAAAAACAAATCCTAACTGCTCTGGCAAACTTTTAGAAATACCCACCATAGCAAATAGCATAACAACCGAAAAGATCAATTCAAAACCATAAAGTCCCTCTAAACTATGACCTAATTTACTTATAAATTCATGTGAACCTGTAAAATATAAAACAGCGTATTGAACACAAAAGCAAATTATAATAAAAGCCAGAACTCTAACTCCAATTCCCAATATTTTTTTATCCATAAAATACCATTAACTAATTCCGATTAATTTGATTAACTTGTCTAATAACTTGCAGCAAAGCTACCCCTACTCCAATCAAAGTACAAACTTTATTTGCTATATCTTCTTGCAAATTATATTTTTGGTCTAACCAGAGGCCAAAAATATGAAAAAGATATATCGTAACCCCCATTTGCATAGGCATTGTGACAAAAATTAACCATTTTTGAGATTTATTATTTTTTTTATTACTCAAACTAAATGGATTTTATTTTTTCTTTTTGGTAGTAACTTTATTCTCTTGTACTAATTCCACAACATTAGGAGTCGCATTCTGAGTCAACAATGAAGGTTCCGCCATATGGTCTCCTAACATCTTACAACTTACATCTAGTTTGCCACCAGGCTCCACTGCTAACTTACCTACTACAATTTCACCCTCAACTCTAGCAAATTCTTTTATATGAAGAAGTTCTTCCACATATAAAGTACCTTTAACAACTCCTTCTACATCTGCATTTTGACAAATAATACTACCTTGAATTGATGCTAGTGGTCCTATTACCACTTTACCATTAACTTTCAGATTACCTTCTAGTAGACCATCAAAACGTAAATCAGCGACTGCTTCTATATTTCCTTTGATGATAGTCTGGTCGACAATTCGGTTAGTTTGACCAAGCTGATCGATAGAACTTTTATTCTTTGTTTTTTGAAACATTTTTTTTGTATTGAATCTATATTAATATTACTTATTTGATTGTTCTTCTATATACTTATTCCAACTTTTATTTAGAAGTACCGTGGTATAATCTCCAGCAGAAATTACATGAGCGATATCCAAATTTAAACGCTCTATAGCACTAAGAGCATCTTGTTTGGTCTTAAATCCATGTAAGACAATAAAATCAGCTTGTTCATTATATTTATCTTGGGAGTATTTAACCCCTACCTCTTTATTTATAGTAGCAAAATCAATCATTGACCTTTGGGTTAATCCAAAAGTTTGTTGTTGTGCTTTAGGTTGGTAAATTACAATTTTCCAGTTATTACTAGTCTCCGTATTAAAAGACTTCTTCTCTAATTCTAATACCACCGTGTTAAGCAATTCCTCGGCTTTTTTGCCCTCAGGAGTCGAACTATATGTTAAAGAAATAAAATTAAGGGCTTCCTTATAAGCCTGCAACCCTTGCTTTTGAGCAATTATTTGGGCTTTTAATAGCTCAAAGAGACTAATATAATCATTATCAAAATTCTCTAGCACCTTATTTATTTCACTATAAGCTTTATCCAAATCTCCACTTTGATAGATGCGATAAATATTTGTATATCGCTGTTCTGGGGAAAGGTCGTCTATTAAATCTCTATTGACATTTTGCAAGAGTTTAGCATAACGAGACTCAGGGTATAAACTAATAATACGCTGCTTGATGCCTTGAGCTTTCGATAGATCAATTTCCTGGTAAATCTTATATAATTTGTACATCGTAGGTAAGACCAAACGTTGTTCTGGATGTAAATCAAGCAACTTTTCAAGTTTATTAACTGCCAACCCATGTTTTTTAAACCTATCACTATACATTGCACCAAGTTGAAAATAAGCGTAATCACGATCTTTTTTTAACTGATCTATTACCATAGGATCAGAAGGTACTTGATTTAAATAATACTCTAAATCGTAACGCTTATCTAGGGGCTGACCTATACTTTGATCTTCACTAGGCACATCCACTAGTACAGCAGAATCTCTTTGTTTTCTAGAAGAAGACTCCCATTTCCAGTTATCTTCTAAAACTCTATGTCCCCATTTTCTAACAAATTCTAATTTACCATAAGAAGATGCTTGGGTAGAGTAAAAGTAAAAATTAGAGCTCTGGGTACTTATATTATTATCATTAAGAGCTTGATTAA